>JARKQW010000112.1 GCA_029974695.1 Syntrophobacteraceae bacterium
GACGCCCATCCGGTGCCCAAGAGCGAGCGCAACAAGCACAATCCCCTGCAGCGGCTGACCTACCTGGCCATCGCCGTGGTGCTGATCCCGTTGCAGGTGTTTACGGGCCTGCTCTATTACTCGTATAACTCGTGGCCGCAACTGGGTTTGAGCCTCCACTTGGGAACCCTGGCGACAATTCACACGGCGGGAGCATTTGGATTGTTGATTTTTTTGATCGTTCATATTTATATGACCACGACAGGTCATACACTCACCTGTCATCTGAAGGCCATGTGCACCGGATGGGAAGAAGTTCCCAAACAGCTTCCGGTGGAAGGAACTCTGGACAAAGCAGCCTGAAGGCAAGCTCCTTCAGCAGAAAGGAAGCGGAAAAGCGAATGGTTACGGTATCCGAGAATGCAGAAAGTGCCTTGAGGGAATACTTCCAAGGGAAGAACGCCAGTCCCATCCGGATTTTTCTTCAGTCGGGGGGCTGAGGGGGACCTTCGTTATCCTTGGCTCTGGACGAGCCGAGAGACACGGATGAGGTAAAGACCATCAACGAGTTCACCTGGGTGATGGAGAAATCCTTGCAGCAGCAGACAGGCTTGGTGACGGTGGACTTCGTCAACTACGGAATCGGGTCTTCCTTCCTGGTCACCTCGGAAGTTCCCGTGAACAAATCCAAGACCAGTTGCGGCACCTGCTGCAGCCACTGAAGCGCCCGTCTTTGACCCGTCAAACCAAAGGGGGAGGCCCGGTCGGCCTCCCCTCTCTTATTACCTGCCGGCTTTCTTCAGAACCCATCCTTCTACCGCACTTCCCGACGCCGACGGAGACTAGTACCCGTCGTCGTCATAGATAGAAACCTTGGCCCGGGAGGGGGAACCCGGGAGGTAGGATGGGTTGGATTTCACGGTGACGATCACGGTCTCCCGGCTCTCGTACTTCTTGTCGTTGATGGGGGAAACCACCACCTTGGCGGAAGCCTTCCCCGGGGAAATCACCACCTTGCCCGAGAGCGCCAGGTAGTCCTTGCCGGGCTCCGCGGTTCCCGTTACCGAGTAGTTTACCGTCAGGGCTTCCGACGTATTGCCCGTGCGGGTGAAGGTGAAGGTCCCCTTGTTGCGGCCCGCCTCCGACGCTTGAGAATCCGTGGCGGTGACTTTCACCGTCGGTTTTTTCCGATATGCGGCGGAAAGATCCTCGGTGTCTCCAGCCGTGACGGTGACGGTTTGGGTCTCGGGACTCTTCCAACCCGCGATGCTGCGAAAGGTCACCTTGTGGGTGCCTGCGGAAAGATCCGAAACCGTGTCTCCGCTCTCCTTCCAGGATCCGTCGTCCACCTTCCAGCGAGCCCCGGCCGTGACGGCCGCATCCGGGGTGAGGGTTACCCGGAGCGATCCCGTGCCCGGGCCGGAACCGGATGAGACTCTGACGTCGTCCAGGCGGACCGCCGCACCGTCGGTCCCCACGTACCGGAATCCTATGCGCGTGGGTTTTGACTGCAGATGGGGCGTGAGGTCGAAGGTCGACCGGGCGTAAACCCAGTCTTCCGTCCAGCTGTCGTCGGCTTTCCCCAGCAAGACGTCGTCCCCGGATCCTCCATCCCAATTGTCGAAAATCAGCCACACCTCCACGTCGTAGTTGTCATAATTCTCCACTCCCCAATAAACGCTGCCCGAAGACCAAAAACTGAGGGTACCCGTGTTGGTGAAAGTGAGGGTCGGGGTCATGAGGAGCTCGTCCTGGGCCTCCAGTTCCTCGTCGTAATAGACGGCGGCGCATTTGGATCCCCCATGGGGGTTGTGCGGGGAAGAGTTCCATGTCTGACGCGGGTTGGTCTGCTCGAGGGTCCAGTCCGTGGGAGGAAACAGGCTCCCTTCGAACCCTTCGGTCCAGGTTTGCCCCACCGCCCCGGAAATGGTGGTGCTTGCCGCGGTGTAGCCGTTCTTGCTCGCGTTCAAGGTGATGACCGTCGAGCCTTGGACGGTGACGGGGGTCCAGTTGTTGGCGTAAATGCCGTCGTTGGCATTCGCGTCGCCGTGGTTTCCGTCGTCGAAGAGGGGGATGCCAGCATCGCCGTTGCTGAAGCTTGCCGTCACCTGGGCCCCGGCGATCACTCCTCCGCACTCGTTGCTCACCTGTGCCTTGACCAAAACCGGGGAATCGGGCGGAACCGAGAAGTTCGCCGAAGGGGCAAGTCCTTGGACCACCAGCTTGGTGTCGTTGCAGTTAAAAACCAGGTAGGCCGCCTCACAACTGACTACGGCGGAGGTGTACTTGATGCGCATATAGCCCTGCTCGCCCCAGCTCGTTCCCCAACTGTTGCGAAGAATCCAGTACCCGTCCCCGCCGTTGTCGTCCCATCCCACCAGGCTGACGGCGTGGTTGGTGGCCGTATAGTACCAGGGATTGGCGCCGCAGGAGGTCCTGGTGTCCTCGTAGATTCCACTTTCATAGGCTTCGAAGGCGCTGCCCACGTAGACGGCGGCATCCAACGGGCCGTAGGTCATGAGGGCGGTTTTCATGGCATCGATGTCCCCACAGGGAATTCGATACCAGTTCTGAAAGACCAGGGTCGGGTCCGACCAATGCTTGCAGGAACCCGGATCGCTGACGGTGTAAGGGAAGTCGCTCTCCCGGATGATGCCTTCCTGGGTCAGGGCTTCGAGTTCATAATAATCGTAGTCGGCACCGTCGCATCCGCCGAAGTGTTCCGAGTAGGGTCCGTATTTTCCCAGGCACCATGCGATGAAGGCTTCGGAAAAGTCCTCGGCATCGCCGTCGTAGTTGCCGACGGCGACGTTGTAGGTGCCCTCCGCCGCCGCGGCGGCGGCGAAGGAATAACAGGAGCCGCAATTTCCCTGGTTGCGAACCGGGCCGATGTAGGATCGGCCGTTGTAGCTTCGCCAGTCAAAAGAGGACGGAAGCGCCGTCTTGCCCAGATGTTTGGCAAGAGGTCCCATGCCCTTTTCCGGTCCCGCCCGGGGAACCTTGGGCGGACGACGCGAGAAAAAGCGTTCCTTCTGCTCGGGGGTCATGTCGAAAACCCAGTTGCGGCCCACCGTAAAGCCGTACCCGTTGTCCCGGATCTTGGCCTTCAGGTCCTCGAGGGTGTCGGTGGATTTGAATTCCCCGACGGCCCCGACACTCTTCATCTCTCCAAAAGAATAGGTCCGGAACAACGCAAGACAGAGAACACCGAGAACTCCCAGCAGAAACCACTTTGTATGCCCGCGTCCCATAAGATTTCCTCGCGAAATGTCGTCTCAGGGTCCGTCCGAATGGAAACGGGTCCCCCCTTTTTCAGGCGGATCACCCTTCCCGGGGCTGAGGGGACCTTGCCTCTTGCACAAACGGCTTGAGCCCGAAGATGGATGAAAACGCTCTCTCTCTTCATGGGTTCTTCTCTGCCAACCGAAAGATGCTTACGGCAGGCTCGCCCGGATCCTTGAGCCCAAAGCCAGGGCCGGGATCTTTCCGGGCGGACGGTTTCCCGGATTCCGGGGACGGGCCTGAACGGAGCCGCCCTGGGGAAAGCGAGGCCGGTCCCGACATTACGCAGAATCCCGGGGGCGAGGTCCGACGGAGGCGGCCTGCACCGGGGAACCGGCTCTGCCGCCGGGATGACGCGGGGGTCGTTCGCCCCGACTCTCAGCCGAACTTGTGCCGGATGCCGAACCCTCCTTGAGGGAACCGCCATTCGATGTTGAAATGGGGGCATCCGATCCGACAAGAGCCGCATTCCAGGCATCCCTCGTAGGCCACGCTGATGCGGTCCTTTTCCAACCGGTAGACGTTGGCGGGACATAAATAGAGACAGGGCTGGTCCGAACACTGGACGGTGCAGACCCGGGGGTCCGCGATGTGCAGGTGCGATTCCTCGTCCACCCGGTAGCGATTCAAAAACAGCTTGTCTTCGACCTTGACGCTCATCGCACGCTTCTCCATGCATCCCACAAGAGGCCCAGGAGCCGGAACGGGGACATCTTCCGTCGTACGGCGTTCCAAATAGCCCTCTGCTTTTCTTTCTTGGGGACGCCGTTCACCGTGAGCATTTCCCTTGCGGCCAGGGAGCTCAATTCCGGCAAGGTGGTAAAAATCTCCTTGTGTTCCTGGAGCAGGTGAGGAAATCGCCGATATTTCTTCATATCCCGGAGGACATAGGATTCTTGGAGACGCCTCCCGTATCCCTCCAGTCCGCGCCGGGTGAAGTCCCCCCGGTCCATGGCTTCCAACACCGTTTCGGCAGCCATCCTTCCCGAGGCCATGGCCAGGTTGGTTCCTTCCCGGTGCAGGGCGTTGAAGAGCATGGCGGAGTCTCCGGCGATGAGGAACCCATCCCCGCATAGTTGGGGAATCGTGTCGAAGCCTCCTTCGGCGAGCCAGTGGGCCGTGTACTCCTGGGGCTTTCCGCCCTTGATGAAGGGAGCCAACATGGGATGCTGTTTGAAGGCTTCGAGCATTTCGTAAGGCCGGACCCGGTTTTGTGAGAAATGAAGAAGGTTGGCGCCAATGCCGACGGAGAGGGATCTCTTGTTGGTATAGAGGAAGGCGACCCCGTTCATCCCCCACGTGACGTCTCCCAGGATCTCGACGGTAACCCCGGACCCGGATTCGACCCCGAAACGCTCCTCGATGACTTCTTCCGGGAGGCCGATCACCTCCTTGACGGACAGGGCGACCTCGGCGGGTTTGGGCTCGGGCCGAAACCCCGTCTTTTTGGCCAGGGGGGAGTTGATTCCATCGGCCAGGAGGACTACCCGGGCTCGAAGGTCCCCGTCGGGGCGATCCGTCCTCACCCCGATCACCCGACGATTCGAGTCCCGCAGGAGGTCCGTTACCACCGTGCTGCACAGGATGAGAGCCCCCCGGTCCTTTGCCTGTTCGGCAAACCACCGGTCGAAGCGGGCCCGGCCCGTGGTGAACGCGTTGAATTTTCCCTGGAGTTCGAAGACACGATCCCGATAGGACAGGCTGTATCCCCCGTTTCGAGAAAGGTACCAGATGCGGGATTCGACGATGTTGCGTTCGATGGGACAATTGCGGTCTCGATAATCGGGCACGATTTGGGCGAGATCGTGCCCATAGAGGACTCCTCCGAAAAGGTTCTTGGCTCCGGGGTACTCGCCTCGCTCGAGTACGACCGTTCTCACTCCCTTTTCGGCCAAAATGCAGGCAGCGGAGATGCCCGCCGGTCCAGCGCCCACAACGGCTACGTCAAATTGCTCGTCCATGGATTCGTTCCTGCTACGGTTCCCTCTGTCTCGCGGAGGCCCCTCGTGGAAAATTCCCGGGACAACTTCCGCCCTGCCGACAAGCCCGGAAATGGAAGCCGGCATTCCGGGCGATCAGCCCGTCCGTTTCTTCAACTGGGCAATGAGCTCCGGGACCACCTCCAGGTAGTTGCCCACGATTCCCACATCGGCCACCTTGAATATGGGAGCTTTGGGGTCCGAATTGACGGCGAGGATCTTCTCGGCGCCCTGGATGGCTACCAGGTGCTGGATGGCCCCCGAAACCCCGATCCCGATATAGAGTTTGGGGGCCACGGTCCGGCCGGTCTGACCTACTTGCCGCTCGTAGGGCATGAAGCCCGATTCCACCACGGGCCGGGAACAGGCCACCGTTCCTCCCACCGCCTGGGCCAGTTCCTCGATGAGGTGAAAGGAGGAGGGGTCGCAAGCCCCTCTTCCCGCGACCACCAGGGCCGGGGAGCGCGTAATGTCGATCCCGCTCCCCGGGGAGACTCCCTGAATGAAGTCCACGAGAACCGGGAGATCCATGGGGGGAGGCTCCCACGGTGGATGGTGAATGGTCCCCCGGCGCCGGGGATCTTTCTCGGGCGGCCGCATGACCATGGGCCGAACGGTGCTCATCTGGGGCCGCCTGTGTTCGCAGAAAATGGTGGCCATGATGTTGCCCCCGAAAGTGGGGCGCGTCATGAGCAGGAGACGGGTTTCCTCCTCGATGGAAAGCCCCGTGCAGTCTGCGGTGAGCCCCGTTTTGAGAAGGGTCGCCACGACCGCCGCCAAATCTCGGCCCAGGTGGGTTGCGCCCATAAGCAGGATTTCCGGTCGCACTTTCTCACAAAGGTCGGCAAGGGCCCTTCCGTACACGGCGGGCAAGTATTGGAGCAGGCGCGGATCATCCAGCACGTACACGTCGTCGCACCCGTATTCGACGGCTTCCCGGGCTACGGCATCCACGCCGCTTCCCAGCACGAACCCGAGGACTCGGGAGTTTAGTGCCCGGGCAAGCTCCCGGGCCTTGCCGATGAGCTCCCAGGAAACCTGAACTCCGGCGCCTCCGGCCACCTCGATGAAGACCGCCACTCCGTCGTATCCGCCCACCGGCTCCGGGAGGGCCCCCCTCTCCTCCCGGGCAAGCCGCCGTTTCATCTTTCGCTCAAACTTCACCGCGTCCACCGGGCAGCTCTCGTGACACTTGCCGCATCCGATGCACAGTTCCGGGTCGATGTGGGCGACCCCGTCCGGAGTGAGTTCGATGGCTGCGGTCGGACACTCCCCGATGCAAATCCGGCAGGCAATACAGCGATCGGGGAGGATCTCCGCGACTTCGATTCCTTTGGTATTCTTGGCCATGCCGGATCAGGCCTCCCATCGGTTCATGAATTTGGCTGCAAAGGTCTTGTCGGAAAAGAGGATGTCCAGGGTCTGGGCGACGGATTCCCGGAGGTCCTCGCCTGCGTAGAACAGGGGGCCTCCGGTCTTGGCGGGGGGAGAGGAAATCCGGCGAACCCAGGTTGGGGAGCCCTTGAGGCCCAGTTCCTTCGGGGAGGCGGAAATGGCTTTGGCGTCCCAGTTCGCAACGGGGGCGCGCAAGCTGCGGACCAGGGCCGGAAGGGAGGCTCGTCGGGGTTTTGCGAGCTCGAGCTCGACCGTGAGCAGGGCCGGAAGGGGGCCGCGAATGACTTCCAATCCGTCCTCCAATTTCCGCTTCACCTGGATGCGCCCGTTTTCCAGGTCCACCCAATCCACCTCCGTGACATAGGTAAACTGGGTAAAGCCGAGGCGGGTTGCGATTCCCGGTCCCGTTTGGGCGGTATCCCCGTCGATGGCCTGTTTTCCGCACAAGACCAGGGTTACGGGATCGTCCAGGGAGAGTCTCCGGACGGCACAGCCCAAGGTGTAGCTGGTGGCCAGGGTGTCCGACCCGGCGAACGCCCGGTCCGAGAGAAGAATCCCGTCATCGACCCCCATGGCCAGGGCTTCCCTCAACGAGCTTTCCGCCTGGGGCGGACCCATGGAAAGGGCCGTGACCCGGCCTCCGTACCGCTCCCGAATGCGTAGGGCCGCTTCCACTGCGACGATGTCGTACGGGTTGGAAATGGACTCCACGCCGGTGCGCACCAGCGTATTGGTGTCGGGGTCGATCTTGACCTCGGCGGTATCGGGGACCTGTTTGATGCAGCAAACAATATGCATGGATCATCCTCGGCGAAGGGGTCTTTTCTCAGGGGCGAAGGGAAGGAGCACCGATGGCCCTTCCTGCGGCGAACCCCGGACAGGGTCGCCGAGTGCCGCCGGGGAAATCACCGACTTTGTGGAAAGGCGGGCCCGAGCCTCCTCTTCTGTCAAGGGGTCGGAAGGTGAGCATCTCAAGGATCGGAATCCGCGGGGAAAGGGAAAAAGGTTCGAGGAAAGAATGAACGAAAGGGAGAGCTCGAGACGGGAAAATCTCAATCCACTTCTTCCTCCTCCACAATGATGGCCTTGATCCGGGTCATCCCCAGCTTCTTGCAGGCTCGCCATCGCTTTTCCCCGTGTACGATGCGAAACTCGCTGCCCATAAAACAGATGTGAATGGGTTCTTCCTGCCCGTGACACTTGATGCTCAAACAGAGCTCGTCAATGGCCTCGTTGTCGCAGAGGAAGCGGAGGTTGGGATGGATTTTGGTGAGGTCGATCTCTCGCACCCTGGATGCCATGGGCCCCTCCTGTTCGAGCACGTTCCCGTTGAAATTCGCACGGGTCCTTTCCAAAAACCTTACGGGAGAAGTGTTTCGAAGGCAAGAATGAATTGCCGGATCCCGTTCCCCCCATGCCCGCCCGATAGCCGGATGCACTCTGCGCCCTCCCGGTTTTCGGCCGGGACCCCGGTTGTCGAGGACGGTGTCCGTTGGAAGCGGCCAAGGTTTCGCGGTCGGGGAAGGGCCGGTATGCCCTTCTGCGATCCCGGGGCGGAAGGAGAGCAGGCACCCGGGTCAAGGTTGCCAAACGGGTCCGCCTGTGCTAGAAAGTCTCCACTTTTCCAGGGTTTGACACACGACAGGGTGGAAGTTCTCGACAGACGGTGGTTTCACCCGCACTCCATAGACGAACGGGAACAGGTGATCCATGAATTCAAGGTATGTACCCGGGAAGATCGAAAAGAAATGGCAGGATATCTGGGCCCAAGAGAAGCTTTTCCAAGTGAAGGAGGATGAGTCCAGGGAGAAGTACTACCTCCTGGAAATGTTTCCCTATCCTTCGGGTCGTATTCATATGGGGCACGTCCGGAACTATTCCATCGGGGACGTGGTGGCTCGGTTCCTGACGATGAACGGCTGCAACGTTCTTCATCCCATGGGGTGGGATGCCTTCGGCATGCCCGCGGAAAACGCCGCCATCAAGGCCAAGATTCACCCGGCCCGGTGGACCTACGAGAACATCGACTACATGAGGTCCCAGCTGAAAAAGTTGGGGTTTTCCTATGATTGGACCCGGGAATTTGCCACCTGTGACCCGTCCTACTACCGATGGGAGCAGGTCTTCTTCCTGAAAATGCTGGAACGCGGCCTGGCCTACCGTCGCAGTTCCTATGTGAACTGGTGCGACACCTGCCGGACGGTGCTCGCCAACGAGCAGGTGGAAGGAGGGGCCTGCTGGCGATGCGATCAGCCCGTGGTGCAAAAGGAAATGGAGCAGTGGTTCTTCAAGATCACCGAATACGTGGAAGAGCTGCTGGACTACACCTATAAGCTGCCGGGGTGGCCCGAGCGCGTCCTGACCATGCAACAGAACTGGATCGGCAAAAGCCACGGGAGCAAGCTCCTCTTCCCCCTCGCCGCCCATGAAGGCGAGATCACGGTCTTCACCACCCGGGCCGACACCCTCTTTGGAGCCACCTTCATGAGCCTTGCCCCGGAGCACCCCCTGGTGGAAACCCTCTGTGCGGGAAAGCCCCAGGAGAAGGAAGTCCTGGCGTTTGTGGAGAGAACGAAACTGGCCAAGCGCAGCGAGCGGGTCTCGG
>JARKQW010000124.1 GCA_029974695.1 Syntrophobacteraceae bacterium
GTGATCGTCGGCCAGCAGGATACGACAGCCCATCGCTTGCACCTCCCTCCTCATGCCCCCGCAACACCCGAACCGCGAGGAGCCTCGGGAAGGCCTTCGGCCCGGGTAGGTCTGCCGGGGGCCGTCGGCATGAAGAAACAAGCGGGTCCTGCGGCCTCCACCGGAACCCCTGCTTTCCCGCTCCGGGTTGGCCCGAAAAGGCCCTGCGGGGGTCCCCCGGCAAGAAGATCCCATGGAGAAGAGGGAGCTCCTATTTCTTCTTGGAGGGTTTTGCTTCCTCGATTTTGGTCACTTCCAGGACTCTTCCTTTCTCCCCCTTGGTGTAGATGCCCCGCACCTTGACCTTCTTTCCCAGGAACTTGGAAAAGTCCTGCCCCCCGAGGTTGTACTTGGTCTTCCCGGTGATGAGAACATATCCCGTGTCCGACTTGTAGATGGTCCCGAGCAGGGTGGCCGTTTTGGACTTGGATCCTCGAGCATGCGCGTCTCCGGCATCCAGGGCCGCCGCCAGGCAGGCGGACATGAACAGCATCGCCAGTACCACCGCAATCCATCGACGTCTTTCCATACCGACTCCTTCAGATTTCAGACCACGATCCCACCACGCATCCCGCACTCGGTCCCAACATGGACCGGAAAGTTGCAAACACCCACTTTCCTATACCGGGCAAGGAAACCGGGACGGTATCGGGAAAATCCTGATTTTTGAGTTCCATATGGCTGATTTTCCCAAGCAGCGCATCGTCGAACCCTTCAGGGTTTGAGGGGAGCCTTGAGGGTCACGCACGTTCCCTCCCCTTTCCGGGATTCGATTCGGAGGGTGCCGTTCACAAAACCGAGTCTCTCACGAATGCTGAACAATCCGAACCCGTCCGCCCGTCCCCATCCCTTTCCTCCCGCGGGGACCTCGAAGCCCACCCCGTCGTCGATGACGCTCACCAGGATGAAACCCTCTTCTCTTCGAGCAACGATCCTGAGGTTCTTGGCATGAGCGTGTTTGGCCACATTGACCACCAGTTCGTTGGCGGCCTGAAACAGCAGGCCCCGAATGTCGTCGTCCAGGGGTTTCGGTTGTTTGTCGTCTTCGAACCGGGCGTCCAGTCCGTGCTGTTTTTGGGCCTGTTCCGTCAGCCATTCCAGGGCTGCTTCGAAGCCCAGCTCGTAGAGGATGGGGGAACTGATCCTGAAGAGGAGGCTTCGAGTGTCCTGAATCGCCTGTTCGATGAGGTTGCGGACCTGCTCGACGGCGGCTTTCTGCTCCGGGGATTTCGAGGTTTCCCGGAGGGCGCCCAGGTGGATCTTCGACATGGCCAGGGCCTGCCCCACCCGGTCGTGGAGTTCCGTGGCGATCCTGCGCCGCTCCCGTTCCTCCGCCAACGAAAGCTGGGAAGCCAGGGTCCTCATTTCCAGGGCTCTCTGCTCGAGGGATTCGGCCATTTCGTCAAAGGCACGAGCCAGACCGCCCAGTTCGCTGGACCCGTAGGCCAGACCGGTGCGGGATTTCATGTCCCCCGCCGACAGTCGCTTCGCCGCACCAACCAGGGCCTTGATCTTTCGCAGAATGAAGATGTCTCCGCCGAACCACACGGCCAGGAGTGCCACCAGCGTCACCAGGCCCAGTTGCACCAGGTGGCGGACCAATCCCTTATTGGCCTGGGCGTAGGCCGTACTGGTGGGAATGCCGATGGTCACGTACAGTTCCGTGTCCCCGGAGGCCCGCAACGGGGTGAAGGCATAGAGCCTGCCGACCCCATCCAATCCCGCCACCTCCATCACGTCCTGGCCCCGGGAAAGAATGGCTTTCACGATGGGGACTTCCTGCACGGACTTGCCTACCCATTTTTCCGGGTCGGGGAGACAGGCAAGGACCACGCCGTTTCGAGTGATCATGATGAATTCGGCGTTCTCGGGCAACTGGACCTCGGAGGTGAGCTGGTTCAGTTGGTCCAGGTCCAGGGACAGGAAAAGAACGGCCTGGATTCTTCCGTGGGGATCCAACCGAGGGTAGGCAAAGTTTAAGGTACTCCTGGTTCCCTCGATGATCTTCCCCGAGCCCGCCGTGAAATCATGGGTCTCGAGTACCCGCTGGAACCAAGGCTGGTGCGCCAGATTCACGGAAACATCCCCAGGGGAAGAAGAGGCGCTGCACAGGAGGTCCCCGGTGGGGGAAATGACGCCGATGTTCGTGAATCGGGTATACTCCGCCAGGATCTGCACCAAGGTTCCCCCGCACAGGTCCGGGCGGATTTCCGCGGGATCGAAGGACTTGGCCAGGGCAATGAGGACCTGACGGGCTCCCTCGATGAGCTGTTCCTGTACCACGGCCGCAAATTGAGCGCTGCGCTGTACGTCGTCCTCCACGTCGGAAATGGCTAGTTCCCGTTCGGCCAAGTCCCGGGACAGGGTCAAGAGAAGAATTGGGATGATGGCCACAAGGACCAGAAGGCCAAAGCGGGCCCTGAGGGAGGAGAAAAATCGGAACCCCCGAAGTCGTATTGTCACCGCCGTCACCCCAGCCGTGGGCCCTTCTGCCGAAAAGCCCGGCTTCCTCTCCCTGAAAAGCTGCGCCCCACAACCTGCTGCGGGCTTACGGACTGCAGGATCTTCCCCGTTCCCGGTTCCGCACCTTTCCCTTCCATGGAGGGAGGCGGGACGGGAATGCTGTGCCTAGTGGATCTTGCCCATTTCCATCATGACTTCCGCCGGAGACCGATACACCCGGTCCGGAATCCGGGCCAGGTGTTCCACCACTTCCCGGGTCCGAGGTCCGGGCGCTCTCCCGGCGTGGGCGAGGATCTTTTGCTTGTCCGCTGGAAAGTCCAGGCCCTTCAGGTGCTTCAGGACATTGGCCGGACTGTGCCCCCCCACCCCTCTGGTCATGAAATTCTCCTATCTCCAACTTGATGGGGACGGCTTAAGCCCCCCGTTTCGGAGTCGGAAAACCGCGAGTCCGGACAGCACGGCTGCGCCCGCGGCAAGAAAAAGGCTTCGAAACCCCGCCCACTGGCCCACGTAGCCCAGAGCAACGGACCCGAGGAACACTCCCGCATCGATGCTGCCCGTAAACACCCCCGTGATCCTCCCCCGTACTTCCCCGGGTTCGTCTCGTATGGCCAAAGCGTTGAGGGAGGGGAACAGAAACCCGTGACCGCAGCCCGTGAGAAGCCCCGATACGATGAGAGTCGGGCTTCCGCTGAGAAAAGCGAGCAGGAGAAGCCCTCCCCCCGTGAGACCCAGGGCCATGGGAATGATGCGGCTTTCCCCCACTCGATCCGAAAACCTTCCGCCCACGATCCTCGTCAGGATGGCGGCGAAAGAGTAGGCGACATAATAGGAAGACACCGGGCTCAAACCCGCCTCGTAAGCAAAGGGCGCCACAAAGCTGCTCGCCGCCGCCAATCCCACCCCGAACAGAAACCCCACAAGGGCGACACTGAGAACCCGGTCCTTTCGCAGGACGGAAAGAAAGGACACCGACTCCCGCACGGGTTTCCGGACGTAGGATTCGGGCACGGAAAGATGAGCCAGGAACCCTACGGTCCCCAGCCCCGCCGCCACCAGAAAGAATGCCGAAAACCCCAAGTGGACGGAGACAAGCTCCCCGATAACGGGTCCCAGGGCCATTCCGATCAGGCCGGAGATGCCGAAAATCCCGATCCCTTCGTTCAGTCGGCCCTCCGGAATGATGTCCCCGGCGTAGGTGAAGGCTGCGGTGATGCACAGGGCCAGGCCGATCCCGTGCAGCAACCGCACCGGCAACAGCAGCCAAAAGAAAGAGGACAGGTCGCCCCGGAACAGAAGATAGACCAGGGGAAGCACGCTCATGATGAGCGCCCCGATCGCAAACCCTCTTTTCCTCCCCATGCGGTCGATCATGGAGGAGATCCACGGGCGGCAGGCCACCGACGAGAACATGACCGCTCCCATGAGAATGCCCACATCCACACGATTTCCCCCGTGTTCTCCCACGAACAGGGGAAAGATGGCAAAAGAGTTGAAGCTCGAGCCCACAAAGAAATTGCCCAGGGCCATGGCCATGAAGGCACGATGGAAGAGAAAGGAATTCCCCGGAGCGGATGGAAGGGAGTCTACGGCCAAGGTGCTCTTACAGGTCTTCATGAAGGGTTCTGCGCAAGGGGTGCATGAAATCCACGGGATTGCCTGAACGATGATCTCCTCTACGTCGGGTGTTGCCTCCATCGGTCTGCAGACACCGGGGCGTTCGGAGACGGAAATAGGGTTCCTCGGATCCCCCCGCCCACAGATCGAAACCCGAGTCGCCGCGACGGGAGGGTGACGGGCAGGTCCGCCCCCGGTTTCCAAGATCCCATGCTTTGGCCATTGATTCCCCCCGCATTTTCCCGAAGGAGCCCGGCGGAAACCCGGAAGGCGACACTCTGCCGCAATACAGTACCATCTTCCGTGCCGACCCGCCAGAGCAACCCTCGCTTTTTGACGCGTCGGCACAGGTCGGATGGGAATGCCCCCAACAGGCGTCATTCGGGAAATTTCATGGTCAATGTCTCGACCCCGTTTTCTTTCTTCACCTTCACGTCGATCCGGAGGCTGCTGTCTCGGACCCCCACGGCCAGGGGCATCTTGAACTTCTCAGCCTCCGAACGGAACAGCTCCCGAACGGACCCGAGGACCCTTCCCCCGATCTCTTTGCCCGGTGAAGGCAGGCGTGCTTCTCGATACTGGGCGGAGACTTCCGCGCCCCCTTTCTCGGAGACGGAGATGGAAATCTTCGAGGCGTTGTTCTCGATCCCATGCAGGATTGCCGGGGCAACCCACTTGAGTGCCGCCTCTTCCTGGTCGGAGTCGTTGGCGACCACGGACATTTCCTTGAGCGGATCCGCCGCGGCAAAACAGTCGCACAATGCCTGAATCTTCTGGTGAAGGCTTGGTTTGTTTCTCATGAGATGTCCCTCCCGTCTGAAACTTCACGAGTCGTCCCTCGGGACGTTCGGGGATTTCCTCGCGACCCTGAGGCCTCCACCCGTCCTGCAGGCCCCACGATCTTGCGGTATCGGATGTTCTGTTACCTTACAGAATAAGATCTCCCCCCCTTGAAGCAAGCAAGCGGGGAAGATCCCGTAAAAGCCGACAAATTCCTTGTCCCCGGTCTCCAAAGGGGGCAATATTTCTTCCCGGGCGGAATGGTTCGGGGAGGTTTCGCTCCCGGAGAGTTTCTTCTCGGTTTTGGACGGTTCATGAAACCCCATCGGAAAGCGGTCCTGGTCTTTTTGCGTCACCCGGAAGCCGGACAGGTCAAGAAGCGGCTGGCGGCAACCATCGGCGCCGAGAAGGCCTTGCACGTTTACCTGAAGACCGCTCGCAGGACCTTGGGGCTCCTGTGCGACCTCAAAGAGGAACAGCCGGGCATCGACCTTTTTGTCTTTTTCACCCCTTGTGAGAAGGAGGCGGAGGTCCGGAACCTGTTTTCGGGTCCCTGGGAATTCGTGGGCCAGAAGGGCACCCACCTGGGCCTGCGAATGGAGAATGCCTTCGGCTGCGCCTTCGCCCGGGGCTATGAACAGGTTCTCCTGGTGGGCTCGGACATCATCGACCTCGAAATCCAGGATTTTCTCGACGGGTTTTCGCTCCTCGAGGACCATCCCTCGGTGCTGGGACCGGCCTGCGACGGAGGCTTTTACCTCATCGGCCTCCGGACATTCTGCCGGGCGCCCTTTTCCCCGTCTCAATGGGGCGGCGAAAAGGTCTTTTCCCGAACGGAGGACCTCCTGGCACGATCCGGGTTTGCTCCGGGCCTGCTGCCCCGGAGGACGGATGCGGACCGATCCCGGGACCTCCCGGTTTTCTACCGGGACCCCATGAACTCCTGCATGCTTTCCGTAATCATCCCCACGCTTCGCCCTCTCCGGCACCTTTCGCCCCTCCTGTCCCGGTTGGAACGTCTCCTTTGGCCGGGAGACGAAATCGTGGTGGCACTGGGGTCCTCGTCCCCTCCGGGGTCCGCGGATATATGGAACGAAAGGACCCGAGCGGTATCCTGCCCCACGGGAAGGGGAATTCAGCTCAACCACGGCGCCGCCGCCGCTCGAGGGGATCTTCTCCTCTTTCTCCACGAAGACAGCGTCGTCCCTTCCCACCTGGCCTACCTCGTCCGTAAGCTGTGCCGAGACCCCGGGTACAGCCTGGGATGTTTTCGGCTGGGGTTTCATCCTTCCTCGTCTTTCCTGGACTGGATTGCCCGGTGGGCGAACTTTCGAACTCGGTTTTTCCATCTACCCTACGGGGACCAGGGATTTTTCTGCCGCAGGGAGACCTTCGATCGGGTGGGGGGATTTCGCAAGCCCTTCTTGATGGAGGACGTGGATTTCGTCCGCAGGTGCAGGCGGATCGGTCCCATCCTGGTGCTTCGAGAAAAGATCCGGACGTCCCCCCGAAGGTACCTGGCCGGGGGGGTCCTCGCCACGGCCCTTCAAAACCACCTCATCCTGCTCCTGCACCAGTTGGGCGTAAGCGACGAGAAACTCTATTCCCTTTACTACGGCAGGAAACCGACACCTTACGACCTGCCCCGGGAGGGGGCCTTGGGACATGGAAGGGACGCTCTTCCGCCTCCCGGGCATCGAGTGCCCGTCCGTCCCGGGAAGGAATCCGGGGGCGAGGGATGATCCTCGAGGCCGGACTCTAGTCGAATTCGTCGAAGTGTTCGGGCGGCAAAGGACGCCGGTGGAAGAGCTTGAGCAGGACGATGCCTCCCAAGAATCCCCCGATATGAGCCCACCACGCCACATTGCTGAAGCCGCGGCCGTCGGCCATGAGGGAAAGGGTTCCACTGAAAAACTGCAACAGGAACCAGAAGCCCAGGAAGACGTAGGCGGGAAGCTCTGCCAGGGTGAAGAAAACCAGGATGGGAACGAAGGTCAGGATCTTGGCTCGCGGATAGAGTACGAAATAAGCGCCCATGACCCCCGCGACGGCCCCGCTGGCACCAATGGTGGGAATGGAAGAGCCGGGATCCGTCACCAGCTGAATGAATGCTGCGCAGCCCCCCGAACAGAGGTAAAAGAGCAGGTATTTCCCGTGCCCCAATTCTCCTTCCACGTTGTCCCCAAAGATTCGCAGAACCCACATGTTCCCGATGAGGTGCAGCCAGCCTCCGTGGAGAAACATGGAAGTCAGAAAGGGAAGGGCCTGTTCCCAGAGGGTCAGGTGATGGCGGATCTCCGCCTGGAAATAGTGGGCGGGCACCAGACCGTAGCGGAGCAGGAACTCGTGGAGATCCCTTCCCCGGCTCAGTTCGTACAGAAACGCCCCCAGGCACAAGGCTATGAGAACGTACGTAACGACGGGGGTTCCCCGGGAGGGGTTGACGTCGCGCAGCGGGATCATACCATGGGTACTCCCGGTACAGGGTTGAAAGGGTTACTTTACCAGCATCACCGGGCAGTGGGCGAGGATCCCCACCTTGTAGCTGATGGTGCCCCAGCCCAGGCCCGGATTGTCTATCTCCACCTTATGGGAGCTGAGGATGATCAGGTCGATGTCCCGGTCCCCGGCAAACCGGATGATCTCTTTCACCCGCTTTCCATAGATGATTTCCTTGTCGATCCGGATTTCCTTAGTCTCATGAAGCTTGAGGAACTGGTCCATTTTCTTGTGGGCTCTTCTCCCGAGCTTCCTGTAAAAATCGTCCAATTCCCCCTCAAACGCGTCTTCAATGGTCTCGATCACATGGAGCAAGGTGAGTCTGGCCTGATCGTGGACGGCGATCTTGGCGGCAATTTCCAAGGCACGCAAGCTTTTATCCGTGAGATCCGTGGGAATCAGGATATGTTTGAACATGCGGTGAACCTCCCCTTCCAGCACCTCAAAAAAACGCAATCCTCTCTTCTTCCTGACCCGGCCCTTGTCCCCCCCCGAGTTGGGCGATCTCAGGGGGCCGGAATCCGACCCGGGCCGCGACCCCGGTCCCGCTCCCCCGAGAAGCGGATGAAACCGATGCGGGGGACCCGGGCTTATTCCCCTCGGGAGGAGTTCGCCTCCTTTCCCCCCGGGGAATGAGAACGCTCCCCCCCGGATCCCGCAACCCATGAGAACCGCGGTCGGGGCTTTCGAGGCCGGGACCTCGCCCCGGAACCGTATGTCCCGGAGGGGGTATCGGGCCCCGGCCGACTCAACCGGAATGGTCGCCCTCCCAACCCCGGGCGAACTCGTTATGGTAGACCCGGGAAGCATTGTAGCGATGGGCCCGGGGAATCTTCTCGGCCGGGTATCCGATGGAGACGATACAAAAAGGCACTAGGTTCCGGGGCAGTCCGAACATTTTCTGAAATCCGCTCACCCGATCTTCCCGGGGGTAGACACCCAACCAGACCGCCCCGAGGTTCTGGGCGTGAGCCGCCAGGAGCAGGTTCTGGGCCGCCGCCGAACAGTCCTGGACCCAGAACCCCTTGTGCTTTTCCAGCTGCAGGTCCCCGCAAATGAGGATGGCCAGGGGCGCCTCCCGCAGCATCTGGGAATAAGGATGTACCGACGGCATGGCATCCAGGATCTTGCGATCATCGATGACCAAAAAATGCCATGGCTGCTGGTTTCCGGCAGACGGGGCGCTCATGGCCCCCTCCAGCAATTTGCGGATCGCCTCACGGGGAACCGGGCGGGGCAGGTAACTGCGCACACTTCTTCGGCTGAGGATGGTTTCCATCGCTTCCATGCAGGGTCTCCTTGGTCGTTCGAAATCGTTGAATCGGTCTCGTTGGAACGGATTCAGCTTTTCACATTAATCATATCCGACAAGAAAATAAATCCTAACCTCACCGATCCCGGGGTCGGAAACCTCACCCAGGGCGCGAGGGGGGGAAGGGCCGGATCCCGTCCCTCCGCCTTGCACGACCCCATGGATGGTGCTATAAATCAATCCCTGCCCGACCCGCTCCCGGGATGCAGAACCCGGCAAACCACTCCCCGTCCCCCCGCGATGAGAAGCCGTGTTCGCGCAGGGCGGGGTCTCGAAGGGTGGGCGCCGCGGTGCGGTTGTCGGGCCGTAGAAAGGACCCAGGACATGGAATTCGAGCCGGTTATCGGGTTGGAAATCCACGCTCAGCTGCTCTCTAAAAGCAAGATCTTCTGCGGGTGCTCGACGACCTTCGGAGCGGGCCCCAACACCCACACCTGCCCCGTGTGTCTGGGAATGCCGGGAGTCCTGCCGGTTTTGAACCGGGAGGTCGTGGAATATGCGATGAGAATGGCCCTGGCGACCCATTGCCGCATCGCTCCCGTCAGTCGGTTTGCACGGAAGAATTACTTCTACCCGGACCTTCCCAAGGGATACCAGATCTCCCAGTATGAGCTGCCCCTGGCCCGGGACGGCTGGGTCTGGATCGAAACCGAGAACGGCCCTCGCAAGGTTCGAATTCATCGAATCCATCTCGAGGAAGATGCGGGAAAGCTGGTGCACGACGAACACCAGCCCTTCAGTTACGTGGATTTCAATCGGACGGGAGTCCCCTTGATCGAGATCGTGAGCGAACCCGATCTGCGTTCTCCCGACGAGGCGGCCTCCTATCTCAAGACCCTGCGCGACATCCTTCGTTATCTCGAGATCTGCGACGGCAACATGGAAGAAGGGAGCCTCCGCTGCGATGCCAACGTTTCCCTGCGGCCGTCGGGCACCACGCCTCTGGGGGTCAAGACCGAGCTCAAGAACATGAATTCCTTTCGAAACGTCCAGAGGGCCCTCGAGTTTGAAATCCGCAGGCAAAGGGCCCTTTTGGAACGAGGGCAATCCATCGTCCAGGAAACCCTCCTCTGGGACGCAAACCGGAACGTAACGGTAAGCATGCGCGGAAAGGAAGAGGCCCACGATTATCGCTACTTTCCCGATCCCGACCTGGTGCCCGTGGAGATCGACTCGGGCTGGATCGAAGAAGTGAGGGCTCAACTTCCGGAGCTTCCCGATGCAAAAAGAGAGCGCTTCATGAAGCAGTATGCTCTTCCCGAATACGACGCGCAGGTGCTCACCTCTCAAAAGGCCTTGGCCCGGTACTTCGAACAGGTGATCGAGACTTTTCCCCAGCCGAAGGCGGTGAGCAACTGGATCATGTCGGAGCTCCTGCGGGAGCTGAAAAAGGAAGAGCGGGAAATCGAAACATTCCCGGTTTCCCCCGATCGCCTGGGCGAACTGCTCGGGCTGATCGCCTCGGGCGTGGTGAGCGGCAAGATCGCCAAGACGGTTTTCGAACAGATGCACACGACGGGCAAGAGTGCCCGGCAGGTCGTGGATGAGCAGGGCCTTGTCCAGGTGACGGACCAGGACGCCATCGAGGCACTGGTGGACGAGGTCCTCTCGGAGAACCCCCGGGAAGTGGAACAGTACCGGGGCGGGAAAGAGAAGCTTATGGCCTTCTTTGTCGGCCAGGTGATGAGAAAGAGCCGGGGCAAGGCCAATCCCCAGGCAGTAAACGAAATTTTGCGAAAGAAACTGGCCCGTAAGGAATCCCCCTGATCCCCCCACGGACCCCCGGGAACCGTCGGCGGCACTCCCTTTTGCCCGGAGCACCCGCGGGGGAACCAAGGCCTGTCCGTTTCTCCCCTTGATGACGGTTAGGAGCCGAGTATGCCGGAAAAATGGATGCCTCCCATCTACTGGGAAGGAGACGTGGTCGTAATTCTGGATCAGCGCCTTTTGCCTCACCGCGAGGTAACCCTTCGGTGCACCACGGCTCGGCAAGTGATCCAGGCCATTCGGAACATGGCCATCCGGGGGGCCCCTGCCGTCGGGATTGCCGGTGCCATGGCCCTGGCCCTAGGAGCCAAATCCATTCGGGAAGAAGATCCCCGGGCCTTTGTGCGCAAATTCTTTCACCTGTGCCGGCAGGTGAAGGCGGCCCGTCCCACGGGCAACAACCTGGGGTGGGCCGTGGAAAAGATCTACTCCATCGTGGTGGAAAACCCCCAGGCCGGGGTGGAGGACATGCGGCGGCTCATTCGAAAGAAATCTCAGGAGATCCTCGAAGAGGACGTGTCCTCCAATCTCGCCATGGGGGCCTGGGGAAAGCAGGTCATGCCCCAGGGAGCCCGCATACTCACCTACTGCAACGCCGGGGCTTTGGCCACAGGGGACTACGGAACGGCCCTGGGAGTCATTCGCGCCGCCTTCGCCGCAGACCCCGACATTCAGGTGTTTTCGTGCGAAACCCGGCCCTTCCTCCAGGGCAGTCGCCTCACCGCCTACGAACTCAAACAGGCGGGGATCCCGGTAACCCTCATCACGGACTCCGCGGTGGGCACCCTGATGCAACAGAATCGCATCGACGTGGTGGTGGTCGGCGCCGACCGCATCGCCGCCAACGGGGACACGGCCAACAAGATCGGGACCTACACCGTCGCCGTCCTGGCCCACGCCCACAACGTGCCCTTCTACGTGGCGGCGCCCCGTTCCACCATCGACCCGACCCTGAGCCACGGGTCTCAGATTCCCATCGAACAGCGGGACCCAAAGGAAGTGACCCACTTCTTGGGACGCCGGGTGGCCCCGGACGGGGTCCCGGCACTCAATCCCGCCTTTGATGTGACCCCGCATCGATACATCTCCGGGATCATCACGGAGGTGGGGATCCTGCGCAAACCGTTCGGGAAAGCCATTCGAAAGGCCCTGGAAACCTGAGCCCCCCGCGGCGGGGAATTCCGTTTGGGGAGATCATCTCCCGGGGGAGTTGAAAAGGGCGTCCATGACTTCCTGGAGGGATCGAACCCCGAGGCAGTTCGCCCCGAGTTCCCGGGAGAGGCGCTCCACGTTCCCTGCCGGCACCAGGTGCTTCCGGAAGCCCAAGGCATGGGCCTCGGCCAGGCGCGGGACGCTGTGGCCCACCCCCCGCACTTCCCCCGCCAGCCCCACCTCTCCCCACACCACAAGGTCCGGAGGCACGGGACGGTCCAGGTAGGAGCTGATCAGGGCGGACACGACGGCAAGGTCCGCCGCGGGCTCGATGATCCTGATGCCTCCCGCCACGTTCATGAACACGTCCTGCTGGGCGAAGCTCAGCCCCACCTTCTTTTCCAGGACCGCCACCAAGAGGGAAAGACGGTTCACGTCGACTCCCATGGTCGTTCTGCGGGGCTGAACCCAGCCCGTGGCGCTCACCAACGCCTGGAGTTCCACCAACAAGGGGCGGGTCCCCTCGACGGAACAGACGACCACGGAACCGGAAACCCCCACGGGCCGCTCCGCCAGCAGAAGCCGGGACGGGTTGGGGACCTCCTCCAATCCCTCTTCCTTCATCTCGAACACCCCGATTTCGTTGGTGGACCCGTAGCGGTTCTTCACGGACCGGAGCAGTCGAAAGGCGTGGGTTCGATCCCCTTCGAGGTAGAGCACCGTGTCCACCAGGTGCTCGAGGGCCTTGGGTCCGGCGATGGCGCCCTCCTTGGTCACATGGCCGACCAGGATCACGCTGATCCCCTTCTCCTTGGCAACCCGCATGAGTCTCACTGCGCACTCTCTCACCTGGCTGATGGAACCCGGGGCCACATCGAGGGCTTCCGAATACAGGGTCTGGATGGAATCCACGGCCAGGATTTCCGGGGCAAGGGTCTCGATCACCTCGATGACCGACTCGAGGGAACACTCGGAATACGCCAGGAGCCGCTCCGAACGTACCCCCAGCCGTTCCGCCCGGTTCTTGAGCTGATGGGGGCTCTCCTCCCCCGAAACATAAAGGACCTGCCGGTCCCGGGCCATGCGGGCCAGGGCTTGAAGCAACAGGGTGGACTTGCCGATACCCGGGTCTCCCGCCAACAGCACCATGGAGTCGGGCATGAGTCCCGACCCCAGGGTGCGGTCCCACTCGTGAATGCCCGTGACGATTCGGGCCCGGTCCTGGGAGGAAATCTCGTGGAAGGGCACCGGACGGGACTTTACAGAGGGGGTTGCCGGGGCCCGGGAGGACCCTTTGGCGCTTCGTTCCTCCACCATGCCGTCCCAGGTTTGACATTCGGGGCATCGACCCAGCCACTTGGGACTCAGGTACCCGCACTGCTGACAACGGTAGACGATTCTTTTCTCCGCCATGAAGACCCCGTCCCGGTTCCTGAGGATTCTCGTGCGTTCTGTCGATCAGGTTGGCACATACCACGTCTTGCATCTTTCGAGGGCTCGACCCCGTATGGTTCTACGGCGTGTCCGACAGTATAGACCATTTCCCCCCTGTTTCCCACGTCGGGTTTTTGTCGGTTTCGTGGTCGATCCCGGGTACCTTTGGAGGGCGCAACCCGCCGGATTGTTCGATTGACAAAGGGAAGAAGATCGGTTTATATACGCCACATGTACATTTCTGGGGGAAAGCCTGGAGAACGTTTGGCGAAGTTCGAGGCGAAGACGCTTTTATCACGAGGAGTTTTCCAAATGGCAGGAAACATCATTGAAATTTCCGACAGTTCCTTCGAAAAGGAGGTATTGCAGTCGGATGTCCCTGTGCTGGTGGATTTCTGGGCGCCCTGGTGCGGTCCGTGTCGTGCCATTGCCCCGGTCATAGAAGAGCTGTCCGGGGAATACAGCGGAAAACTGAAGGTGGCGAAATGCAACGTGGACGACAACCCGAAGACCCCTTCCCGCTTCGGCATTCGGGCCATTCCCACTTTGATCCTTTTCAAGGGAGGGAGTGTGAGCGAGCAGATCACCGGGGCCGTTGCCAAGTCCCAGATTGCATCCGCCATTGATAAGGTTGTCAGCTAATCTCCTTACCATTCTTCCCACTCCTGAACGGAAGAACGCACGGCCCTTCTGACCTTGAGCTTTCCGAGCATTCCCATGAACGATCTGTTTGACATAGCGATTATCGGAGGCGGCCCTGCAGGACTGACGGCGGGCCTGTATGCGGCAAGGGCCCGTCTCAAGGTGATTCTACTCGAGAGGATGGGGTTCGGGGGGCAGCTTCTCACCTATGAAAAAGTGGACAACTACCCGGGGTTCCCCGAGGGCATCAGCGCCTTCGGCCTGAGCGAGCTCATCAGCGCTCAGGCCCTCCGCTTCGGGCTGCTGACCCGAAACGCCGAGGTGACGGGCCTGGAGTTCGAAGCACCCATCAAGCGGGTGGTGCTTGCCGACGGTTTCATTGAGGCCAAGACCTTGATTCTGGCTTCGGGAGCTTCTCCCAACAAACTGGGGGTGAAAGGGGAAACGGAATTCACGGGCCGGGGGGTCTCTTATTGCGCCGTCTGCGATGCCCCTTTCTATCGCAATCAGGAGGTCGCCGTGGTGGGAGGCGGCGACACGGCCATCGAAGAAGCCGTGTACCTGACGAAGTTCGCCGGGCGTGTGCATGTGATCCACCGGCGGGACCGCCTCCGAGCCACGCAGATTATCCAGGAGAAGGCCTTCCAAAACGACAAGATCGATTTTATCCTGAGCACCGTCGTCAAAGAGATTCGAGGCGGCAGCGGGGGAGTCGAGGGTTTGATCCTGGAAGAGGTTCCCGGGGGTCGGACGTCGGAGCTGGCCGTCAGCGGAGTCTTTGTCTTTGTGGGGATCCACCCCAGCACCGACTATGTCCCTGCAAGCCTGGAACGAGACCCCTTGGGCTTTATCCGGACTAACCAGGAAATGGCCACTTCGGTCCCCGGCGTGTTTGCCGCCGGAGACGTCCGGTCCAAGGAGCTGCGCCAGATCGTGACCGCCGTGGGAGACGGGGCTACGGCCGCATTCAATGCCGGTCGATACCTCGAGGCGCATTCCCTTTAACCCATATCCCTTATCCAAGGAATCAGCATGTCTCCTTCCTTCCCCATGATTCAACTGCAGCGCTTCGCCTGCGCCCTCATCCTGGCGGGGGTCGTCCTCGTGACCGGCGGATGCGGGACCAACCTGGTACAATTCTATTTCGGGGACCTGTTCGGCAAGACCTCTTCGACGGTGAACAGGAACGCTGCCCAACTGGCCCAGGAAGGCATGCAGAAGATGCGTCAAAAGAAATACGGAGATGCTCTCAAGGACTTCAAACAGCTCAAGGAGCACTATCCTTACAGCAAGTATGCCATCCTGGCCGAACTCAAGATCGGGGACGCCCATTTTCAAAGAAAGGAATACAGCGAAGCCGCCATCGCCTATGAAGAGTTCGCCCGGCTCCATCCCCGCAACGAAGTGGTGCCCTACGTGCTGTATCAGATCGGCATGTGTCATTTTCTGAGCTTTTCGACGGTGGACCGCGATCAAGAGGAGACCCGGCTTGCCGTCGAATCCCTCCAGAGGGTCGTCCAGGCCTATCCCGACTCCGACTACGCCCAGAAGGCCAAGAAGCAGCTCAACGAATGCAAAAAGCGCATTGTGGCCCACGACTACCAGGTCGGGCGGTTCTACTACCGGCAGGGCGAATACCGCGCCGCCAAGGAACGCCTTCAGAAAGCGGTCATGACCCACCCCGATGCGGTGAAAGAACTGGGATACCTGGATTCCGTCAACAAGATGCTGGCCGTCTGTGAAAAGGAGATCAGTAAGGGAGAAAAGAAGCCGAGTATTTGGACGAGGTTGGGATTCTAGCCGTTGCCTTCCCCACCTTCATTCCGTTCCCCTTTCGCGGACAGAAGGGGAACGGACCACACCGGGTACATGTGGAGCTCGAAGGAGACAGGAAAAATCTGAGCTCGAATGCCTTTTTGGTCTAGAAAGATTTGCCGAAATGCTGTAATGCTCACCACGTCTTTTCCAGTGCCGTGGGGGAGCGGATTGATCGGCACGTCCTAAAAAAAGCCTTGTCCATAGATTCCGGTGATGTCCTTACATTCCCTCGGAGGAGCGCTGTTCCCCTAAAACCGCGTTGAATCCCTGCGATACCCCCGGCCCCGACAGAGCAGGCCGCAAGTCCAAACCGAGAAAGGATATCCGGTAACTATCCAAGCATGGAGACAAAAGAACATGCCCGAAGCAACATCCTCAGCAAGTGATCCCTCCAAGAGGGAAGCCAAAGAGCAGGAATCCAGGGAGTCTCAAAGAAACGAGATGAACCTGGTGGAGCTCAAAGGCAGGAACATTCGCGAACTACTGGGCACGGCCAAGGCCTTGAACATCGAGGGAGCCAGCTCCATGCGCAAGCAGGAGCTGATCTTTGCGATCCTGCAGGCCCAGGCCGAAATGAGCGGTCTCATTTACGGCGAGGGAGTCCTGGAGATTCTGCCCGACGGGTTCGGTTTCCTGCGAAGCCAGAACTACAACTACTTGCCGGGACCCGACGACATTTACGTGTCGCCCTCCCAGATCCGTCGTTTCAGCCTTCGCACGGGAGACAGCATTTCCGGCCAGATCCGTCCTCCCAAGGACAACGAACGCTACTTCGCCCTGCTGAAGGTGGAGGCGGTAAACTACGAGGATCCCGACGTCGCCCGCGACAAGATCCTCTTCGACAACCTGACCCCCCTGTATCCGGACCGTCGGATTCGTCTCGAAACGGTGGCGGATAACTACTCCACCCGGGTCATGGACCTGCTCACGCCCATCGGGCTGGGACAACGCGGGCTCATCGTCGCCCAGCCCCGTACCGGCAAGACCATGCTTCTCCAGAACATCGCCAACGCCATCAGCATCAATCACAAGGACGGCTACCTCATCGTGCTTCTCATCGATGAACGCCCCGAAGAAGTCACGGACATGCAGCGCAACGTTCGGGCGGAAGTGGTGAGCTCGACGTTTGACGAACCGCCTCAGCGCCACGTCCAGGTGGCCGAGATGGTGATCGAGAAGGCCAAGCGGCTGGTGGAGCACAAACGGGACGTGATCATCCTCCTGGATTCCATCACGCGACTGGCCCGGGCCTACAACTCGGTGGTGCCCCCCAGCGGCAAGATCCTGTCCGGCGGACTCGATTCCAACGCCCTTCACCGGCCCAAGAGGTTTTTCGGGTCGGCCCGCAATGTGGAACAGGGAGGCAGTCTGACCATCATCGCCACGGCGCTGATCGACACGGGCAGCCGCATGGACGAGGTGATTTTCGAGGAGTTCAAAGGAACGGGAAACCTGGAGA
>JARKQW010000142.1 GCA_029974695.1 Syntrophobacteraceae bacterium
ATACCAGCCGGTAGCCCAGGCTGGTGAGCTCCGAGGCCAGCCTCCCGGCGTTTTCCACCACCCGTTTCTGGTATTCCCGGAAGGACGGCTGCAGGGCTTCCTGGAAGGCCACGGCCTTGGCGGCGATGACGTGCATGAGCGGCCCCCCCTGGATTCCCGGAAAGATCTGGCTGTCGAGGCTTTTCCCGTGTTCCCGGTGGGAGAGAATCAGTCCCCCCCGGGGTCCCCGCAGGGTCTTGTGGGTGGTGGAGGTCACAAAATCGGCATAGGGGACGGGATTGGGATGCAGTCCCGTACAGACCAGCCCGGCGATGTGGGCCATGTCCACCATGAGAAACGCCCCCACGGACTCGGCGACGGCCCGGAACCGGGAAAAATCGATGATGCGCGGATAGGCGCTTGCCCCCGCGATGATCAGCCGAGGACGATGCTCCCGGGCCAATTCCTCCAACTGCTCGTAGTCGATGGTTTCCGTATCCCGCCGAACTCCGTAGGACACCACCCGGAAGAGCTTGCCCGAAAAGCTCACGGGGCTTCCGTGGGTAAGATGCCCCCCCTGGCGCAGGTCCATGCCCAGGATGGTATCGCCGGGTTGAAGCACCGAGAAATATACGGCCATGTTGGCCTGGGACCCTGAGTGAGGTTGAACGTTGACGTAATCCGCCCCGAAGAGCTTCTTGGCCCGCTGTTGGGCCAGCTTCTCGGCAACGTCCACGAACTCGCATCCTCCGTAGTACCTCTTGCCGGGGTACCCTTCGGCGTACTTGTTGGTCAGCACGGAACCTTGAACCTCTCGAACGGCGTCGCTGACGAAATTCTCCGACGCGATCAGTTCCAGCTTTCCCCTCTGGCGCTGTTCCTCTTCCAGTAGAACTTGAGTGATCTCAGGATCGATGACGTCAAGGTAGGACATGGTGCTTTCCTTGTGTACAAAACGGGACGGGCCTCATTCCCGAAAACCCTCCCACGGCATCCTCGGTGGTCGCCCCCGACGCCGAATCCCCGCCCCCCTGGACCTCGGGACTCCCGATGGGGTTCGGTGCCGCTTCCCACCGCCTAGGACGCGAATCCCCGGGCCAACTCCTCCATCAAGTCCAGGCGCCTCTGGTGGCGTCCGCCCTCGAAGGGCTCCTGCAGCCACGTATCCACGATTTCCAGGGCCAGGCCGGGACCGATGAATCGGCCGCCCAGGCACAGGATGTTGCTGTTGTTGTGGCGTCGGCCCATCTTGGCGGCATAGGGTTCCGAAGCCATGATCGCCCGCACTCCGGGAACGCGGTTGGCCGTCATGCACATGCCGATGCCGCTTCCGCAAATGAGAATGCCCCGATCCGCCCTTTCCTCGAGGACCTCCCGGACCACCGCCATCGCGTACTGCGGGTAGTCCACGGAATCCGTCCCGTGGGTCCCCAGGTCCGTCACCCCGCAGCCCCGGGATTTCAAGTGAGCCGTTACGGTTTCCTTGAGCTCGAATCCACCGTGATCACATGCGATGGCGATCTTCATCTCGAACTGCCTGTTTTGGACTTTAAGTATGCAATATCATTGTACCGGGATCAAGGATTCCCGACGAGATCACGCCCCTCCGTTCCATTTCCCCAGGACCAGGGTTCCATTGGTTCCCCCAAAGCCGAAGGAATTGGACATGGCCTTGCCCACCGGGGCTTCTCGAGCCCGGTTGGGAACGTAGTCCAGGTCGCAATCGGGATCGGGATTTTCGTAGTTGATGGTGGGCGGAATGAGGTCCCGGGCGATGGTGAGCGCCGTATAGGCCGCTTCGATCCCCCCCGCGGCACCCAGCAGGTGACCCGTCATGGACTTGGTGGAACTGATGGCCAATCTTTTGGCGTGTTCCCCGAAAATCTTCTTGATGGCTTGGGTTTCGTACTTGTCGTTCAGGTCCGTGGACGTGCCGTGGGCATTGATGTAGTCCACCTCGACGGGGGCGATTCCGGCATCCTCGAGGGCCAACTGCATGCAACGGGCCGCCCCTTCTCCGTCGGGGGCGGGGGCCGCCATGTGAAAGGCGTCCCCGGAGGTCCCGAATCCCAGCATTTCCGCATAGATTCGGGCCCCTCTCTCCAGGGCCAGTCCCAGCTCTTCGAGCACCAGCACCGCACCCCCTTCTCCCAGCACAAACCCGTCCCGGTCCCGATCGAAGGGGCGGGAAGCCTTTTCGGGATCGTCGTTTCTCGTGGAGAGGGCTTTCATGGAGTTGAATCCCGCCACGCACAAGGGGGTGATGGTGGATTCGGCCCCCCCGGTGATCATGATGTCCGCCATTCCGTTGCGAATCATGTGGAAGGCCTGTCCCACGGCGTGAGTCCCGGCCGCGCAGGCCGTCTGGATGGAAAGGTTCGGCCCCTTGGCGTTGTGGTAAATGGAGATGAGCCCGGCGGCCATGTTGCCGATGAGCATGGGGATGAAAAAAGGGCTGACTTTTTTGGGGCCCGCATCCAGTAGGACCTTGTGGGTTTCCTCGATGGTGGTGAGGCCCCCCAGTCCGCACCCCATGATCACCCCGGCCCTGGGAGCCAGCTGGTCGGGGATGGTCAGCCGGGCGTCCTCGAGTCCCAGTCGAGCGGCCCCCAAGGCCAGCTTGAGAAACGGGTCCAGCTTGCGGAGCTCTTTTTTGGGAATGAAATCCTCGGGACGATAGTTCTTGACCTCACCGGCGATGCGGGTGGCAAACGCCCCTGCATCGAAGTGGGTGATGGGTCCGATCCCGGATTGTCCCCGGATCAGTGCATCCCAATTCTCCTCCACGCCAACCCCGAGGGGGGATACCAGTCCGATGCCCGTGACCACCACTCGACGACGCTCCGTAAACCCCATACCTTTTTTCTCCATGCACCTTGTCCAATTGCAGCCGTTGACCCCACAACGCAATGAAAAGCAAGCCTTTCAACCCGAACCGGCAGGTCAGCCCATATACAAGCCGCCGTTGACGTGGAGGACCTGGCCCGTGATGTACCCCGCCCCCTTGGAGGCCAGGAATTTTACGGCGGCGGCCACTTCCTCGGGGGCCCCGTACCTGCCCGCGGGGATTTGGTCCAGGATAGCCTCCCGGAACTTTTCGGGAATTCTCATGGTCATGTCGGTTTCGATGAACCCGGGAGCCACCGCGTTGACGGTGATGTTCCGGGAAATGAGCTCATGGGCCAGGGCACGGGTCAGCCCGATGATTCCCGCCTTGGAGGCCGAATAGTTGCACTGTCCGGCGTTTCCCGTGACCCCGACCACCGAGGCTACATTGACGATCCGTCCGTACCTCCGGCGCATCATGGGTTTCACCACGGCCTGGGAACACAGGAAGGCGCCCCGGAGATTGGTCCGGATCACCTCGTCCCATTCGGCGACCTTCATGAGGGCCAGCAGGTTGTCCCGGACGACTCCCGCGTTGTTCACCAGAACATCCACCTTCTTGAACTCCTGGAGAATCTGCTTGAAAGCCTCCTTGACGGCCTCTTCATCCCCTACGCCGAATCGGTACAGGCGGGGAACTCCCCCCTTGGCTTCCACGGCGGCCGCCGTTTCCTGGGCTTCCGCCGTCTTGGAATGGTAGTTCACCACCACCACCGCCCCGGGCTCGGTCAACTCGACGGCAACGGCCCGCCCGATCCCCCGGCTGGCTCCCGTGACCACGATCACCGGCTTGTCACTCATGGTTCCCCCTCCTGGCAATTTCAGGAATCTTCCCCGCGTTCCTGCCGAATTCTTCGAATCAGGGCCGGGACGAATTCGAACAGGTCCGCCACGATCCCGTAATTGGCCACTTCAAAGATGGGAGCGTCGGGGTCCTTGTTCACGGCGACGATGACCTTGGAGCCCTGCATTCCCACCACGTGCTGAATGGCGCCGGACAGGCCCACGGCCATGTAGAGGGTGGGAGCGACCGTGCGTCCCGTTTGGCCCACCTGGTGGGAAGGAGCGATCCAGCCTTCCTCGACGGCCCCTCGAGAAGCCCCCACGGCCCCGTTGACGAGGTGGGCGAGGTCTTCGAGGAGGGCAAAGTTTTCGGGCTTGCGCAATCCTCGACCCCCGGAAACGATCACGTCGGCTTCGGTGAGCTTGGCCGTCTGGTCCCTTTCCGGGATCACCTCGAGCACCTCCACCCGCCCGACAAGACACTCCTCGGGAACGGAAAGCCTCTCGATTTCTCCCGAGCGGCCTTCGATCTTCCGGGGCCGCATGACCTTGGGCCGTACCGTGGCCATTTGGGGGCGGCGATGGGGGCACACGATGGTGGCCATGACGTTGCCGCCGAAGGCAGGGCGGGTCTGGAGCAGGAGCCCCTCGTCGCTGATGTCCAGGTCCGTGCAGTCCGCCGTGAGCCCGCTGCCCAGGAGGGCCGCCACTCGAGGAATGAAGGACCTGCCCATGCTGGTGGCCCCGGCCAGGAGGATCTCCGGTTTCTTGAGGCGCACCAGTTCCACCAGGGCGTTGGCGTAGGATTCGTCCGTGAAATGGGCCAATCGGGGATGGTCCACGACGTAGACCCGGTCCGCCCCGTATTCCGGGAGCTCCCTCAGCAGGTCTTCGTCCAAAAGATGCCCCAGGACCACGGCACAGAGAGCGACCCCTCTTCGGTCCGCCAGTTTCCTCCCGGCGCTCAAGAGCTCATGGCTCACCTTGTGGATCGTTCCCATGCGCCACTCGGCATAAACCCATATCCCCGAGTATTCGGCCGAGTCCGTCGAGACCCCCGCCCCCGCCTCGGGCAGGGAAATGGCCCCGAATTCACAGGTATCCACGCACATGCCGCACAACGTGCACTCGTCGGAAACGTCCACGGAAGTCTCCCCGACGGTGATGGCGCCAAAAGGGCAGGCTTCGGCGCAAACGCCGCAGACGGTGCACTTCTTCGGATCGACAACGGCTTTCATATTCCCGGCACCTTGGCTTCTTTGAGGTTACGGTAAAGTTGTTCCGCCTGTTCTTCGGGGGAGCCGTGGAGCAAGACCCGGTTTCCTCGGCGAGGGGGACTGAAGACCCGCACCACTTGGGTAAAAGACCCGGAAAGCCCCACCCGGCCGGGATCCAGCCCCAGGTCCCCGACTCCCCACACGGGAATCTGCGCCTTCCTGGCCCTCATCTTGTGGCGCAGGGAGGGCAGGCGCGGCTCCCCCACTTCCTTGATCACGGTCAGGAGGGCCGGGGTCGGGAGCCGCCAGATTTCCATTCCTTCATCCGTCTGGCGGGTCACCTTGAGGGCGCGATCATCCAACACTTCGATCTTTTTCACGAAAGTGGCGTAGGGAATGTCCAGGAGGGTGGCCACCTCGGGGCCC
>JARKQW010000157.1 GCA_029974695.1 Syntrophobacteraceae bacterium
CATGAACTGCCTGATTTCCGTGGCGCCCCTGGTGGACAACGGTTCTTTCCGGGGGGCCGTAGGGCTCATCACGGACATCACCTGCCTCAAAAGGACCGAAGCCAAGCTTCGGGCCGCCAAGGCCTTCAGTGAAAGGATCATCAACAGCATTACGGACAGCCTGGTGGTCATCGATCCCCGAAGTCACCGAATCGTCCAGGCCAACGAGTCCTTCCTGGCGAGGGTTGCCCTGGGGAGCCTCTCCGAGCTTTCGGACCCCACCTGTTTTCGGGTCCTCCTGGGAAGGGAAGAGCCCTGCGATCCGGAAAAGACCGGGTGCCTGGTGAGGGATACCTTCGAGAGCAAACGACCCGCCCGGGGGGACCGTTCCTATGTGGATGCACGGGGAACTCCCCGGGTGTTCGAGGTGACCACCTACCCCGTCATGAATTCCCAGGGGGAGGTGGACCTGGTCATTCGCCTCGATCACGATGTCACTGAAAGGCGCAAGATGGAGGAAGCCCTGGCGAACCGTTCCCTGGAGCTGCAAAAAGCCCAGCAGCAGTTGGAGGCGCTCATCGACATTTCCCGGCGGGTGAGCACCAAGGGCTCCATCTCCGAGACCCGCCAATACCTCCACGGGGTCGGTCGAAAGATCTTTCCTCAATCGGATTCCCTCTTTTTCATCCTGAATCCCGCCGGGGATCAATTTCTCAGGCTCGAAGAATGTCCGGCCGCCTTGTCGGGGCCCCTTCATCAGATGATGGAACAAATCTCCCACGGGGGGCTATTGGCGGACTTTTGCGATTTCCTGGCCAAGAACAAGCAACAGCAAATCGTCCATCATGAGTCGGACAATGAAAAGCACCCGGTTTTCCGGATCTTCTCCCAAGGGTATCCGAGCTGGTTCGGAGTGTTTCTTTGCCCCAAGAACCAGTGTCTGGGTCTCTACGTCCTGGGTTCCCGATCCTCCCGGGAATATCCCCAGGAAGACCTCCGGTTCTTCCAGGCACTTTTCGAACAGGTGGCGGGACACATTCGTCACCTGGTCCAGCATGAAACCGAAGTCCATCAACTGAAGGAACAGGCGGCGGAGCGGGCGTCCTACGGGGAGATCATCGGCCGGAGCAAGAAGATGCAGGAGGTCTATGAGCTCATCGACCTGGTATCCTCGTCCGACGCCACCGTGTTGATCACGGGGGAAAACGGGACGGGAAAGGAACTGGTCGCTCGGGCCATTCACAAGCAGGGGCATCGTTCCAAGGGCCCCTTTGTGGTGGCCAACTGTTCCGCCTATTCGCCGACCCTGCTGGAGAGCGAGCTTTTCGGCCACGAGAGGGGAGCGTTTACGGGTGCGATTCACCAGAAGAAGGGTCGCATCGAACGGGCCCATGGGGGCACCCTCTTTCTGGATGAAATCGGGGACATCGCTCCGGCCACCCAGATCCTCCTCCTTCGGTTCCTCCAGGACCACTGTTTTGAACGGGTGGGAGGGGAGAAGACCATCGAGGCCGACGTGAGGGTTTTGGCCGCCACCAACCGGGACCTGCTGCAGGAGGCCCGGGGGGGTCGATTTCGAGACGATCTCTACTACCGCCTCAACGTCATCTCCATTCACCTGCCCCCTCTGCGGGAGCGCAAGGAGGACGTGCCGATTCTTGCCGAGCATTTTCTCAGGAAAAGCACCCTCAAGGAGGGCAAGAAGATTCACCGGTTTTCCTCGGACGCCATGCAGGCTCTCATGGATCACGAGTGGCCGGGAAACGTCCGTCAACTGGAAAACGCCGTGAGTCATTCGGTCATCGTGGCCCGGGAAGACGTCATCAAGCGCAAGCACCTGCCCCGGTTTCTGAGGGAGGGTCCCGAGGGTCCTTCTTCCACCTCCCTGGCCGAGAATGAGCGCCAGTTGGTGTTGAGGGTCCTGAGGGAATCCGACTGGAACAAGCACGAGGCGGCCCGGAGACTGGCCGTGAGCCGGAGCACCCTCTACAGCATGATTCGGCGCTACCGCCTCGAACCCGCCCCGGGCGGCAGCCGGGAAATCTCTGGGGTCGATTCCTGAACACTCCAAGTTTCCCTTTGGGATGGGCTTTAAGAGACTTGCCTCCTTTCATCGGGTCGAAAACCATACACCTCAGTTCCCGACCGATTCCTTGAGCGACTTTTCACAGCGGGGGAAGCCTCGAGGAGGAAATGCTTTTCCCGTGGGGTTTTGCAGGCCTCGAGCCCGGTAGGACGGTGTCTTCTCGAGGGCCCAGGGGACCGGTTCTGGCAAAGAGCTTGCATCAAACCCGGTTTCGTATGCAGTCCACTTGAACCTGACCAGCAATGTTCGTCGCGAACTCATGGCGCCGGGATGCCGGGCTTCGGGCAAACCGTGGCCCCTCCAAGGAAGTTGCGCTGCCGGATCGTCCTCCGTCCTGTTCGACTCCGTTCACTTTTCCCGCATTTCCCATTTGTGAGGGCTGAGTCGTGTCGCCTTTGGCGCAAAGGCGGCGTGGCTGCTTATCACGGGTCTTGGCCCCATTCCAAAACCTTGGGCCGGGCCGACGGGCCTTGGGGCGGACGGTGAGCTCGTCTCACAAGACTGCCGGGCAGGCAAGGGTCTGGGCCGCGCCCCATCGTCGAGAGCGATTCCACGATCACGGAAGGGAGGTGAGAGAGTCATTCCAGCGGTAGGTTGACCCCACCGGGAACGCCGCTCCCCGGGGGAGCGGCGGGCATGGCTTGGATACCGGGCTTGACCTATGGGACATGCCGGGTGTTCGGAGCATCCGGGTGCCGGGCGGGACGCCCCCGGACGTTTCCGCCCGCATCGAAAACGGGGAACTGATTGGCAACTTTGAGACCACGGGAGGTCTAAGAATGGCAGAAAAGAAAGAGGTCGAAATCAACAGCCGGGCCGACACCCTTCCTCTCATGAGCCCAGAGGTGAGGCCTTGGCCCGTGACGCCGGCTCCATCCCCGGAAGAGGTGGAAGCCATATACGCCAGGCGCAAGGCCACCGAATTCGGCAAATGGCTGGAAGACAATCTCCGGCTGGAAAAGAGCTGGGGAAAGCCCGAAGCTCTCCAGGGGATGAAGGTCCTCTGTATGGGGATGTGGAGGATCGGCAATAAGTTCGCCGCCTCTCAGTTGGCGGAATCGGGAGCCGAGGTGATCAACATCGAACCCCCGGGAGGGGATCCGCTTCGAAAGCTGACCCCCTTCGGTCGGGAAGAGTACATGTTGGCGGACCGGGACACGGGGGAGAAATGCGGTTTGGATTTCATCTCCGAAATGCGAAACATGCAGTCCATCACCCTCAACATCGAGACGGAAGAGGGCCGGGAGGTGTACAGGAAGCTCGCCACCCACGCCGATGTCCTCATCGAAGAGTATCCCCCGGGGTACATGGACGGGTTGGGGGTCGGCTACCGTCAGCTCTCCAAGATCAACCCGAGACTGGTTTACTGCCAGATGGCGGTGCGCGGCACCTGGGGTCCGTACAAGGACAAGTTGTCCAAGCACGGGCAGTGGACCCTCGAGCCCTTCGGCCAATGCGCCAACTCCTTCGTCCACAACACCGGTTTCCCTCAGGACCAGTTGCCCAGGGGCAGGGGAGGGGACCCCACCCGCTCGGGAGTCTGGTTTGCCGATTACGTGGCGGGGGAACAGGCG
>JARKQW010000184.1 GCA_029974695.1 Syntrophobacteraceae bacterium
CCGCCGCGGGGTGGCCGAAAAATTCGTGAACTCGATCTTTTCCGGGGGAACTCCCATGAGGAGGCCGCAATCCCGGAGACCGAAATGGGCCGTGCCCCGTTGCGTGATGGTATGGGCGCTGACGGACCGCGCAAAGAATCCGCGAAGGCCCAGGCCCGGGGCAATCTGTTTGATGAACCCGCAAAGTCGAAGAAAAACCGTACTGCCCCGAAATTCCGGGACAATGAAGAACGCCCCCAGTTCTGCGATGGGGTCTTCCGCGTGAGTCTTCTTCAGGGCGGCGTGACCGATGATCTGGCCGGAATCGGTTACGGCCACGACGGAATACAGCAATCCCCGGTGCACCAGGTCCCGGATCCGCTCCGGATAATAGATGTAGTCGTCGTAGGTGTACCCGTAGGTTCGATAGGCGCACCGGGAAACCTCGACGGCTTCGTCCGGATCGAGCTCCCTCACGGTCCAAGCGGGACGCCGGAGGGGCCCGCTCCGGTCCGCGGGGATTTCCTGCGCCCGGCTTACGTCCCCGCCCGGATAGGTCTGGATGTGCTTTTCGCCCAGGTACTTGGTCAGGCGGATCTCTTTTCCCCCTCGTCCGTGATTGAGAAAGGCAACTTCATCCATGGCGGATTTCATGAGATGCGCCCCGAGGCCTCCCACGGGCTGGTCGGCCCTTGCGAGGTCGGGGGAATATTCCGGGAGCTTCGTCCAGTCGAAAGGAATCCCCTTTTCCCGAATGGAAAAGGTCAAGCCCGCGGCCGTCTGCTCGCACACGACTTCAAAGACCGCGTCCGGTTTTCCTTGGTAGCCGTGCAGAATCACATTGGTGACGGCTTCCTCGACGGCCAGTTGAATGAAGCGGACTTCCTGTTCCGCAAAACCGACGGTTCGAGCCAGTTCGCGAACGTATTCGAGGACGGGCGACAGGTACGACATGCGGCTGGGAACGATCAGCCGGGATTCGATGGTTTCCATGGCGGACGGGACCTTTCGACATTGAACCTTGCCCTCTCCCGGCTTCGGGCCCAACCCGGGGTAGCGGCCCGACGGGCGGAGAAGGAAACATGGGGCGGCCGCCCCCCCCGACCCCCCGACGACAAGACTGCAACCGGCCCGGGGCTTCGCGCGGAACTGGGGTCAAGTCTCCGTATAGCTTTTATAGAGGGCACTGAGGATGCGCCGGCAACGCTCGCTCAGTTCCGGGTCGGATGCCAGGCGCTTTCGCATTGAATCCAACACGCTTCCAACGGCACTATCCGTTCGAAGACCGAAGACAGGACCGATGTCGGCAAAGCTCTCCTTTCGCACCAGTCGAACCAGGTGGACGGCCACGCCGCGAGCCTCATTGAACCGCCCCCTTCGGGACCTGAGCAGCTCCGATCGATCCACCCCGTAATGAGAGCAGACGGCCTGCACGATTGTATCGACATCCGGTGCAAGCGTGCGCGAATCGGGCACCTGCGGGTGGACCTTCTCCTCGAAGAACCGTGCTTTCAAGCGATTCACCATGCTTTCGTCTCCAAGAAGAGGCGGCCATCTCTCACCGCTGATTTTCCGCAACAGATCCTCCGTGTCCTCCATGCCCATGAACCGTCGGTAGGCTGCCCTTTGATCCTTCTTCCGAGGCGAAAGGAGGGAAAGGAGAAAGTCCTTGTAGAGCCAGTTCCAATGATCCGTGGCGGATAGATACCCCAAATGACTGCTCCAGCGGTAACGATCCGGGCGATCCACCATCCCGGCGCGAACCGGATTCCTGTGAATGTAGCGCACAAGCTGCAGAAGAAAAGAATCCCCTTGAACCAGAACGGCTTTGAACCGTCCCTTGAACAACGGTCCGTCACACCCGTGAGCCCTGTTGAAGCGCTGGGTGTAGACCCCGTTGATGTGGCGCATGCACCGGGACAGGTTTCCCAAAGGAGTACGGATCAAGAGATGGTAATGGTTGGGCATCAGGCAGTAAGCGCTCACCTCGGCTTCCCACAACGTGGCAGCTTCTCTCAGGAGGGCGATGAAGCTGCGATAATCCGCATCTTCTTCGAACACCCGCTCCCGCCGACGGCCCCGGTTCATCACATGATACCAGGCCCCGGGATATTCGATGCGTAAGGGTCTGCTCATGAAACGACGCTACTCCGATCCATAATAAAAGTCAAACGGAGACCTGACCCCGCTTTCAAAACAGGGCGCGGTCCAGGGAGCGGTACTGGATGGCCTCGAGGAGGTGATGGGGGGCGATGGACTCCCGGGCTTCGAGGTCGGCGATGGTCCTTGCCACCTTCAAGATGCGGTGATAGGCCCGGGCACTCAGGCCCAGGCGCCGGATGGCCTCCTCCAGCAGGCTCTGCCCGGTCGAGTCCAGCCGACAGTGGCTCTTGATGGCCTTGGGCTTCATGAGGGCGTTGCAGTAGATGCCCTGGCCCGCAAATCGTTCGAGCTGCCTTTCCCGGCATGCGATCACCCGTTCCCGAATGCGGGCGGAGGGCTCCGCGGGCTCCGTCGAATGGAGCTCCTCGTACTTGAGGGCGGGGACTTCGATGTGAAGATCGATGCGGTCCAGGATGGGCCCCGAGATGCGTCCCCGATAGCGAAGCACCTGGTGGGGGGAACACAGGCAGGTCCGCACGGGGTCTCCCGCGTACCCGCACGGGCACGGGTTCATGGCCGCAATGAGCATAAAGCGGGACGGGTAGGTGAGGGACATGGCGGCCCGGGCAATGGTGACGCTGCCCTCCTCCAGGGGCTGCCTCAGCAGGTCCAGGACGTTTCGCCGGAATTCCGGGAACTCGTCCAGGAAGAGAACCCCGTTGTGAGCCAGGCTCACCTCCCCCGGCCGCGGGATGTGGCCGCCTCCCACCAGCCCGGCATCGGAGATGGTGTGGTGAGGGGCCCGAAACGGCCGCACCACCATGAGGGGTTCGTGGAGTTGGCCCGCCACGCTGAAGATTTTGGAGGTCTCGAGGGCCTCTTCGAAGGAAAGAAGGGGCAGAATTCCGGGGATTCTTCGGGCCAACATGGTCTTACCCGCCCCGGGGGGACCCAGCATCAGGGCGTTGTGCCCGCCGGCCGCCGCCACCTCCAGAGCCCTCTTGGCGTGTTCCTGCCCTTTTACTTCGTCGAAATCCATTTCCCATGCGGGGTCCGTGTTCCAGATCCCCTGGGCGTCAAACCGGGCGGGTTCGATGGAAGCGCGACCGTTCAGGAATTCCACCGCATCGGACAGGTGGCCCACGGGCAGCACGGAGAGCCCTTCGGCCACGGCCGCTTCACAGGCGTTGCTCCGAGGCAGGAGCAGCTCCGCGTACCCGCTCCTGCGGGCCTGGATGGCAATGGGGAGGCTCCCGGCCACCGGCTTTACCCGCCCGTCCAGGGAAAGTTCCCCTACGACCGCCACCTCCCGGGCGCGCTGTGGGTGAACCATCCCCATGGCCGCCAGGATTCCCAAGGCGATGGGAAGGTCAAACCCCGCCCCTTCCTTTTTCAGGTGGGCCGGGGCCAGGTTCACGGTGATCCGTTCCGACGGAAAAGGGTACCCGCTGTTATGAAGGGCCGTCTTCACCCGGTCCTTGCTCTCGCGAACGATGTTGTCGGGCAAACCCACCGTCGAGAAACCGGGAAGTCCCGGGGAAAGGTCCACTTCCACCTCCACCAGGATGGCGTCGATGCCCAGCAAGCTGCACGTATGAACTTTGGCAATCATTTCGGGGCGGACTTTCCACGAAGATCCGGTGCGGGGCCTGATTCTTCCTTGTTTTGTCAAATCATTGTTTTTACAATACCCACGTGGTTGCCGGGATTTCGCCCCAATCGAGCAAGACATCACGGGCCGGAAAATCGGCATCCGGCGGGAGACAGTCAGCCAGTTGCTGAAGCGGTCGAGATGAGCACTTGTTATTACAAAATTTTAGGGGTTTCCGTTCAGGCCAGTCAAGAGGAAATCAAGCGGGCCTTTCGAATGCTGGCATTCCGCTGGCATCCGGACCGCAATCCTCACGACGAGGTTGCCGCGGAACGGTTTCGGGAGGCGCTGCAGGCCTATGAGACCCTGGCGGATCCCCTCCTGCGCGGCAAGTATGACCGGGCCAACGGGCACTCCCGTTCCCGGCAAAAGCTTCGGCGCTCTTCAAGGACTTTCAAGGAATCCCCCCGTTCAACCTACCAGGAGATATTGGAAGGGCTCTTCGGCATTCGCCTGGACCGGGGTGCCGCTGAGTATCATTCCTACGATCTGCGGTTTGATCTGCAGGTGCCTCGCAGCGCCGTTTCGAGCGGATTGCGGGAGCGCATCGATTACTGCCGTTCCGTCTACTGTCCCCAGTGCATGACCGGTGGAAAGAGGGCTCCCCGCAAGGCCTGCGGCGCCTGCCTGGGCAGCGGAGAGGTGGAGGAGGTCTGTTCGCTCCACCTGTGGATCCCTCCCGGATCGGAACACGGGACCCGATTGCGCGTTTCGGGAGGGGGAGACCGGGTTCACCCGGGAAGGCCGCCGGGAGACCTGGTCATTTTCCTGCACGTGGTCGATCTTCCCAACCGGTAGTCCCGCCCGTCAACGGCGCACTTGGTACAGAGCCGCAATTCCCCCGCCCCCCACATCGGGATCCACAACATCCAACCCTTCGTAGCGAGGAAGGACCTTGTGAAAGCCGTACACCAGGTAGCGGGCCCCCGGCTTTGCCTCGGACACGATCTTTTGGGCAAAGAGGTCGTGGAGGGTGATGTACGTATAGAACAGGTCCACATCCCGGAAGCGGATCCCCAGGGATCTGTGGATTCGTTCGTAGGTGCCCGGATGCAGCGAATCCCCCGAAAACAGGTGAACGTTTCCCGCAGACTTCACCAGTTTCTCGCGGTGCAACTCTTCCAGGAGATCTCTCCTTCGCGGTCCGTATTCCCCGAGAATTTCCGGGTCGATTTCCACCCCGACGGAAAGGCGGACAAAGTAGCTCATGAGAAGGTTCACGCGGCCGTCGGCACATCCCAGGTCCAGGAAGACGGTCTTCTCGGGGTCAAGGACGCCGGAGTCCCACAGGCGGCAGGCACAGGGAAGGAACTTGGCCAGATCCGTGGACTTTCGGTAGCCCTCGACCCCTTCGTGACCGTACTTTAGGGCATCATAGAAGGCCGCGATTTTCTCCAGCGTCGGCAGGACGGCGTTCAGGTTCATGGTTGGGGGCTCAAGATCTTTTTCAGGGTTTCGTGAAACCGGAAAAGGCAATCCAGCTCTTCCCCGGCGACCTTCTGCAAGGCGGCCGTTTTTTCGGGGCCGAGACCTTCCCGAAGGCGGCCGCACAGGTAGTTCACGCAGAGGACATGGCGGGCCGGGAGGCAGCAGCCCCGAGGACCCAGAAAATGGCAGCTTTCCGGATTTAGCCGTTGTGGGGGAAGCTCGGCGCCCAGCATGAGGTTGATGAAAAGCAGGCCGACTCCGTATCGATTCTCGATTCCGGCTCCACAACAGCTTCCACCCTCCTCTTCTTCGCAGGATCTGCACACCGCAACCACTCCGAGCCGCTCCATGGCCTTGCGGGAAGACCGAATTCTCTCCTCCAGTTCCCGGGCAAACCGGGACAGGACCGGGTGTCGGTGGGCCATGTCCCCGATTTCTTC
>JARKQW010000345.1 GCA_029974695.1 Syntrophobacteraceae bacterium
GGAAGGACTGAGAAACCCCGGTGAAAACCCTCCTTAAGCTCTGTTTTGCCCTTACGGTCTTGGTCTTCATTCTGGTGAAGGCCGGACCATCCAAAGTCCTGGCCGACTTCAGCCAGTTCAAGGTTTCTGCAATCCTTCTCGTGAATCTGACCACCTTGGCGGGATTCTTCCTGGGGGCATCCAGTATAATCGTACTAGGCAGGTCCATGAGCCCCGGGCTGGGCTGGCTCCCCGGTCTCCACGGCTTCCTCGCCACTACATCTCTCTCTCTTTTCGCTCCCGGGCGTATCGGCGACCTGGCCCTCCCGCTCTTCTGGAAGTCCCACATGGACCCTGCCCAATCCTTGGCGGTTGTGTTCCTGGACAAGGTCAACAGCTTCTTCTGGACACTCCTTGCGGGTGCCATAGGCATCTATGTGGTTTTCGAGAGTCTTTGGGGTTTTGCCCTGACGGTTGCTGGAACCGCCTTTCCGGCCCTGGCCCCCCTGTTGTATACCCGATGCGCCTTTCTGCTAAACAGGTTTCCCAGGAAGATTGCCTTCTTCCTCGAACAACTGGTTGCGGTTCTGCGGACTGCCACCTCAGAGGGGCACCGGCAGATTCTTTTTGCCTTCTTTATCTCCGGACTTCGCATCCTGGTAGGGGGGATCGGATTTTGGGTTTCCCTGTGGGGCGTGGGGCTGGGGGCCCCGGTGGTTTACTCCATTTGCGTCATGGCGGTGGCCCAATTCATCTCCATGGTCCCTGTCTCCATCATGGGCATCGGCACCGTGGAGGCCGTCTGTCTTCTTGGATTGGCCAGGATCCATGTGGAATCCAGTCCCGTGATCGCCGCACTCATTGTGGGGCGACTGATTACCCTTTTTTGGCTTTCAACTTTTTTCCTCACCGTGCCGATAAAGACCGTAAAGAAAAACGAGGCAGCCAATGGGCCCTGATCCGGGACCCCCGCAAAGCGGCCCCCCGGTCTTTCTCGGTCGGGTGCCGCAGTTTGTCAGGTCGGTGACACAATTCGTCACCCCGGCCTTGGCGGGACCCGGGTTACCCCTGAGGCGGAATCCGTTAGATGGTCCGGCAAAACGGTTCGACTTTGGAACCCAAGGTCCCAATGAAGAGGGGGCCGCTTTTGTGCTTCCCCGGGGGCTTGAGCGACCTCCGAGCGAGAGTCGTTTTATAGGCGGACACCGGGCTTTTCCCTTCCGGGCCGGTGAGCGGCCACTGGGGCATCCGGCTCGGAGGTGCACTTTTTGCATAATAACTATAAGGTATTTCTGCCTGCTCACACACCCGATGTTCAGGAAAGAGCCACCAATCACCATAGAAGGGGGGGATGACCGTCCGCCGTTTTTCCGCACAATTCAGAGTTTTCCAACCCGTGACTACCAACTAAGGAGGGAATCGGATGTTCATCAAGATGAAAGAGAGCAAGGGTTTTACCCTGGTGGAACTGATGATCGTCGTGGCCATCATCGGGATCCTGGCGGCAGTAGCCGTGCCGTTTTACCAGAGGTACGTACAGAAGTCCCGGCTGACCAGCCAGGTCTTCCCTGCAATGCACTCCATTGAGACCAATGTTGCAGGCTTTTACGCCATCAGGAACACTTTCTTCGGCCTGTCCATGACCAGCATGATCCAGGACGCCGATATGACCTGCGTTCGGACCCCGACATGGAACGCGACATCCAGAAAACTCACGTTTGTCATCACCTCGGCTACCAGTTGCCCCAACCTGGCACAATTTGCCGGAAAGACCATCAGCGCCAGGGCGAGCATGGCGGGGAACAAGATCCAAACATGGGTCCTGGAGGATGCCATCGCCAACGAACTGGGCTTGAAGTAGCCCCGTTTTCCATCTTGAAGCTGCAGGAAGGTTGTGAGCCCATAGCCGCAACCTTCCTTTTCTTTCTAAAACGACTCCATTCGGAGAATGCCCATGCAACAGGGGACGTCCGTCCGCCCACGAGACCGGAAGGTGGAGCTTTCGGCCCTGCTAATCCTCTGCTTGATGTTGTTTGCCGCCTACTGCAACACCTTTCAATCCCCGCCCGCCCTGGACGACTTCCATTCTTTTATCGATGAACCTTCGGTGAGGGTGACCACCTGGTCGGTCGAGGACCTCAAGAGGTTATCCGCTACGGTTTTCGGATGGGGCCGATGGATCCCCATGATCAGTTTCAGTTGGGACATCTGGTTGGGAAATGGGAGTCTTTTCCAGCTTCACCTCACCAACCTGCTTATTCACCTTTCGGCTTTCCTGTCGGTCCTATTTCTAGTGGTTGTCCTGGCTCGACGCGCGGAAGAAAACCCCGACAATTCGGAATCTCCCCTCAACCCGTCCACTCTGGCTTTATGGGTCGCTGGATTGTGGGCGCTGAATCCCGTCCACACGAGCACCATCACCTATCTGGTCCAGCGCATGGCCGCGATGATGTCGCTCTTTTTCATCTTGAGCGTGGCCTTTTACGCCTCGGGGCGATCTCTTGTACTCAAGAGAGGCAGTTATACGTCTAAGTCTATCTTGTGCTTCGCATTGAGCTTCCTGTGCATGCTTCTGGCGTTTCTTTCCAAAGAGAATTCCATCATGCTGCCGCCTACTCTGGCATGCGTGGAACTCTGGTTCTTCCGACCCCATCTCATTGCAGAGATGTGGGCCTTTATAAGGCGCCGTCGCATCCTGTCTTTAGTCGGTCTGATGATCGTTCTGGTCATTCTTTATTACAAGGTCCCACCCCTGCTCACAGCCTACACGTACCGCCACTTTACGCTCTCCGAACGTCTCCTCACCGAGCTTCGAGTGGTGGTTTGGTACATTTCCGTAGTGCTTTGGCCCGACCCGGGGAGACTCTCCCTGGAACACGATTTCCCCATCTCCACCTCCCTCATCCACCCGCCTTCCACCCTGGCATGCCTGGCTCTCCTGCTTGCCATGATCTTCTGGGCGCTTCGGGAACGAAGACGATTCCCTCTGGCGTCTTTCGGCATTGTGTGGTTCTTTCTGAACCTTGCAGTCGAGTCCTCTTTTGTGCCCCTCGAGCTCGTCTTCGAGCATCGAGTCTACCTTCCTTCCGTGGGCCTGGTTCTGAGTGTCGTAGTGCTTTTGCGCGCAGCCCTTCGTCGGGCTTTCCTCCAAACATCCCCTG
>JARKQW010000190.1 GCA_029974695.1 Syntrophobacteraceae bacterium
GAGGTCAGCGGGAAAGGCCAGTTGATCGAAGTCACCGGGGCGGAGGCCAGGATGGACATCCTGGACTTCGACATCGGCTGGTACGGTTTCAACCAGAGCATCAAGGCCAGGACTGGAGGCTGGGACCCGAACCTGAACCAGTATGAATGGAATCCCTGCAAAGACGGGTACATGATGATCGGCGGCCAGACGGACCGTCTGTGGTACCGCATCGGCATGTGCATCGAGCGGGATTTTCCCCAGTTCGGCCGACTCATTCATGAGGACCCCACACTCAAAGAAATGGGCGCCAGGAATGCGCTCCAGGCCCTCATCAAGACCTATACGCTCACCACCCGGTGGCTGAGGGACACCAACCGCATCGAGGCGGAGCAAAAGCTCATGGAATACGAGATCGCGGCGGGTCCCGTTCTGTTCATCGACGAGGTGTGCGAATTCCCGCACTTTGTGTACCGTCCCTGGGTCTATAATCTGGACAGCGAGCAATACGGGACCGTGCTTTATGCCGTACCCCCCAATGCGTACCAGCAGAGGACCCCGGCGCGGGTCAAGTGGCTTGGAAGGCCCCTGGGCAAAGATACCTACGAGGTCTGCATGAAGTACCTCGGCATGGGACAAACCAAGATCAACGAATATAAGGACAAGGGGGTGATGTAATGGCCAAGGACCTGAGAGAGGTGAGGCTGGAGGACCTGCCGGGACCCTCCAGCAAGGAAGAACTGGAAGAGATGAAAATGCCCTATGAGGACTACTGCCGAAAGATGTTCGACGTGGGCGGCGAATTCGGCAAGCCTCAAGCCCTCAAGGGCATTCGGTGGCTGAGCACCACCATGTACATCTTTACCCCCCACTCCGTGGCCAACCTGGCCGAGTTGGGGGCCGAGGTCATCAAGATCGAGATGCCCAGGATGGGAGACCCCATGAGGCATACGTCTCCCTTCAACGAGGCCTACCTGTATCCTCTCCATGACTCGCGCCCCATGACGGGAACGGGATTTGGCTTCCTGGGAGCCAACGACAGCGAGTACCACATCACCATGGACTATCACCTGGACGAAATGAAGGAAGCCTTCTATCGCCTGGTGAAGATGTCCGACGGCCTGACGGAATGCTACCGGCACGGCACCTTCGACCGGTGGAAGCAAAGCTATCGATACCTCCAAGAGTTGAACCCGCGATTCATCTACGTGTGGGGAGGCGGGTTCGGGTACGGCCCCAAGATCTTCGGCGGTTCCTACGACATCCTGGGGCAGGCTCATGCGGGCTTGGCCTCGGTCACGGGGATGCACGATTTCATGGGAGGTCACGTGGCCAAACATTCCAACTGGTGCATCGACTGGTACTCGGGGACCCTCATCACCTACGGGATTCTTGCGGCCATGCATTGGCGCCGGAAAACCGGGCTGGGGACCATGATCGAGTTCTCCCAGGTCCAGGCGGCCACTCGAGCCCTGGGCTACACCGTGCCCCTGTACGGAAGGTTTGGGATCGTACGTCAGCGATGGGGGAACTGGGATACTCAACTGTGCGTGCACGGCATCATCCTGTGCGGCAAGTCGGACTTCCCGGATTCCGAAAACCCCCAGGACAAGTACGACGCCCGGTACGTGATGGTCAGCGCCTTTCAGGACGCCGACTTCAAGGAACTGTGCGACATCACGGGACTCAAGGAGCTCTACGCCAAGTATCAGGCCCACAAGGATCGGGTGGAAGCCGAGCCCCAGGTGGAGATCTACGCGGCCCTGGAGAAATGGGCCTCGGACAAGAGCCGCTCCCAGGTGGTGAAAATCCTGCAAGATGCCGGCATTCTGGCCGAACCCGTCATGAACGACCGGGAGGTCTATGAGTGTGAACACTATCGACAGCGAGGAACCATCCGGTGGCATGAAGACCCGATCTTCGGCGACGTGCTTTTGCAAAGCACATACAGCACGGGCCTCATGTCCGAAACTCCCAGGAGGCAGAGCTGGATCTGGCGGCCGGTGGGTGCGGACAACGTGAAGATCTACCACGAGCTTATGGGCTACCCCATCAAGAAGGTGGAAGACTGGTACGCCAAGAGCTGGATATAGAAGGAGGATGCGCTGTGTGTGATATCATCTGGTGCAAGAAGGAGATCGACGGAAAGGTCTGCAATACGGTCAATTACCTGGATCCCTACTGCTTCTGGAACTGGGAAGGAAAAGTGAACTGTGCCGAGTGCGGGACGGTTTACTACATTCACATGATCCAGGGCTTCATGTACAAGGGTCCCGAGGAAAAACCCGGGGAAAAGCCCGACACCAGCCCCCTGGTGGCGGACCAGCCCCTCAACGGCTACAAGTGTCACATCCCAGGAATCGAAGGAAGGACCCGGCCCTACCAGTGCCTTCCCCGGGGGATTTACCTGGGGCGGGCGGATATGGTCAAGTTCAGCAAGAGAGGCAGACTGGTGAGGGGCTGGAGACCGCAGCCGCCCTCCTCGGGCATTGCCGGGAGCTTCGGCTTCAACTGGGATGCCAAGAAGTTGTCCCCCGATGTCTGGGAGGAATACCAGGAGAAACTCCGGAAGGGCGAGGCCAAGGACTGGTAGCGAAGAAAGGAGTGTTGCATGGCACAGTTAACGGCGCAAGAATTTCTGGATACCGTATTGGTTCCGGAGAAGCAAAGTGACCATATCTGCTGGCAGTGCAGGTTTTTGAGGCCCGTGTTGAAGAATTCGAAGTTCCCTCCCGCAGACATCATTGGCTGGTGCACCAAGCTCCATTGGCCTCATTACTGGTGTGTCGCCGACTTCAACGTGGTCAAGAAGTGTTACGCATTCCAGTCGAAACGATAAGCGGTATGGAAGAACAAATTTCCAGAGAGCTGGAAGCAATCAAGAAAATGGTGCAGACCTGGAAGGGGAGCTATCTGCGGGAAGCTCCCGAAAACGGGAAGGCCGAATATCTGGTGGAAGACCTCTCCCAGGAGATTCGGACCTTTGTCCACCCCTATGTGCGCAGGTTTCTCGAACTGGGCTATCTCAGCGAGTCCGAGGCAAGGGAGTTCCTTGACGGTTGCGACGGCGAAGTCGAGGACCTTCGCAGAATCGTGGGGTAGGGTCCGGTTCGAGCAAGGAGAGGGTGTGGGGGATTGCGGGATCCGGGAGGCTTGGTCCTCGGGATCCCCTGGATCTCTCAGTCTTTGGAATCGTTTAGGAGGATGAGAATGCCTGCAAAATGCCGTGTGGTCGTCTGCGGGTTTGACCCCATGCTCGTCAGGGGATATGTGAAGACGGGGTACAGAGCCCTTTGGTGGCATATGCCCGATGAAATCTGGGAGGAACACAGACCCCTTCGTGGAAAGACGGTTTCGGGCAAGGTCCTGGCCGTCTATAACGGGGATGGTGCCAAAACGGCGTCTCCCAACGAGCACTACGAATGGAACACAGCCAAAGAATCCGGCCTGGCGGTGGTCATCCCGCCCGAGGCCATCGTCAAGTATCAGCTCACCGAGTTCCACTTTCTTGAGCTCACCATCGAGCACGTAGGCGGAAGAGACGTCTATCCCGGCGAGGAGAAGATGAGCTCCAAGTGGTGGCCCGAAGAGAAAATGAAGCTCGACTACAAGCTGGCGTATGTAGCCCCCTAGAGTCGAGGGAATATCCCGCCCCCCCTCTCCTCACCCCCACCCGGGAGGAAGAGGGGGGTTCCATTCTTTTGCGTCTCCGCGAAGGATTCCCCCCTGTGCGGGAAGGGGCGACGCCGGGAACCTCGATGTGGGATCGAGAAGAGCCTTTTCCACCTTAATTCCAGCCGAAGGATGCAGAGCGATTATGATTACCGAGCAGGGCCGCGACGCCG
>JARKQW010000209.1 GCA_029974695.1 Syntrophobacteraceae bacterium
CGAGGAGGGTTTGGCGGGCCCGGACCAGGTTCTCGATCGGTTTTACCGGGTATACCCGGGGACAGTTCCGCACTGCGACCTCATCGCGAATCCGGCTGCCCGTGTTGAAGGAAACCACATCGTATCCGACGGAGGCTCCTCCCTCGAGGTACAGGGCCCTCTCCCGAGGACTCACCCGGACCACCCGATCGGGGACAAAATCACCGCCCCGGCCCTCGGCCATCTTCCGGATGTTCACCCGGGTTTCCCCGGGCCGGTAAAACCCTGACAGGAGTCCTGGGCCCATTCCCGAATAGTACTGGTAGGCAGACGGACTGATGAGAGTCACCCGGTGTCCGACTCCGGTGATTTGGTCCAGGTCCCGCAGCGTCGTCATGTGAGCATGGCCGCCGCCCACCAGGACCAGGTGCTTTCTGTTGCGGGGGCTCATCGGGAATTCTCCGGGATTTTCCTGCCTCTCGAAGCGGGATCGTGAATCCGTTTCTGCATCGGTTCTCCCTGTGGTATACGTCAAAGAAGTCCTCCGGACCGGATTTGTCAACCCCGGTCCTGTTCGGGACTTTCCTTGGTTCCAAGAGGTGTATCGAAAACGGGTTTCATCCCGGAGGCCGGGAAGGACCGCGAAATGAGCCTCCCACCGGCTCCCGGCGGGAAGTGGAAACGGGCTGGTCTCGATGGTCGTACCGGGACTTTCCTAGTGGGTTAGACACGTAAGAGGAGGAGGAAAACATGAAGCGCTTTTTGCCCTTGGTCTGTGCAATTCTTTTGGTCCTGACGGTTTCCTGGGTTCCCTCGCATTCTTTTGCCGGGGAGACCATGGCCTACAAACTCCAGGAGCAGGCGTCCATGTATTCGGGCAGCGGCAGTTGGAAACGCTGTGCCGGCGTGGTCATCACTCCGCCCAAGAAGGGCTATGTGGTCGTTACCGCATCCGGGATGGCTGCATTCGATCATCGGGACTCGAGTCTTACCTTGACCCTCAGCACCAACAACGGCAAAGGTCCCTGGATCTTTTCCCTGTCCCCGGGCACTATGGGGCTTCAAACCTACACCGTTCGCATGGTATTCCCCGTCACCGGGGGTACCGCCCAGCGCTTCAATCTGAACGGTGCATCCTACGACGGCCCCGGAGGAACCATCAAAGTTCAGACGGGTTCCATCACCGCCGAGTTCTATCCCAGCGCCAACGTTACCAAGCTGGTCGGATCCCAATCCGGGGAATCCCTCGAGACGTCGGGTCCGGTCAATCCTTAACAGGCGAAGGGCAAAGGGATCACCCACCCGGCCCGGGGGGCGGGCGTCCCCAGGCGTCGGCCCCGGGTTTTTTCCAACCGGCGCCCGGTCGTGGATCCAGCGACCCGGCCGATACGAATTTCGTTTGCTCATTTTCGCCCAGGCGGACATCAACGAAGAGGGTGCATACCCACGGGTGCCCGCCTCGCGGGCTTGACGGGCTGAGGCTCTCGGGATCGCTCAACTCAGGGTGGAGGGACGCCCTTCGTCCTTGCG
>JARKQW010000210.1 GCA_029974695.1 Syntrophobacteraceae bacterium
AGGCACAGCCGCCCGCCGGGGCGCAGCATCGAGAGGGCCGCCGGGAGAATCAACGCTCCCGGGGCGGCATTGAACGCCGCATGGAAGCGCGGGGGTCCCGAAACCTCGACGGCACCCTCGATGCCCATTCCCTGGCGAAGAATGCGGCTTCGATGGAGCTTGGAAGGATTTCGATCCACCACGCAGACCCGGGCTCCCCGGCTCACGGCTCCCAGGGCCAGCAGGATTCCCAGGGTCCCTCCTCCGACAATGAGGACCCGCTCGCCTTCTTGGACCCGGACCCGGGCCAATCCGTTCAATGAGCAGGCCAGGGGCTCCGCAAGGCAGGCGACGGCGGGATCGAGGTCGTCGGAAATGGGGATGAGGGCCGATGCAGGTACCGTCACGAATTCAGCAAGGCCGCCGTCTCGGTGAAATCCTAGGATTCGCATGGACGGGCAAAGGTTTTCCCTGCCTTGCAGGCAATCATCGCACTGCCCGCACGCCCGACCCGGCCAAACCACGAAACGCCGACCGGTGCCCACCGCAGATCCGCAGAATTCATGGCCGAGAACCCGGGGGAGGAGCAGATCGCGGTGGCCCTGCTGCCACATCTTGGCGTCGGTTCTGCACAGGGCGCAATGGGACACCTGCAGCAGAACCTCGTCCTCTGCAGGCTGTGGCCGGGGACGGTCCGTAAGAACCAGGGAGTGGGGAGCCGTGAGCGTCAGGCATCTCATGGGGGCGACCTTGGACCTTGGGACCGAAGTCCTTTTCATGCCCGATTTCCGTCCGTGGTCGTGGGGTCAGGAAATCTTGTCTCGGCGTCGCAAGCGTTGCAGTTCTCGAGCTTCATCCTTTTTCTTCAGACTTTCTCGCTTGTCGTGGAGCTTCTTTCCTCGGGCCAGGGCCAGTTCCGCCTTGGCCCTGCCGTGGCTGAAGTAGATCTTGAGGGGGATGAGCGACAAGCCGCGCTCCTGGGTCTTTCCCTGGAGCCTCTTGATCTCGAAGCCGTGCAACAGGAGCTTGCGTACCCGTTCCGGTTCGTGATTGTTGTAGGACGCATGAGGATAGGGAGAGATGTGCAGATCGTAGAGGAAGACCTCCCCCTTCTTGATGCGGGCATAGCTGTCCTTCAGGTTTGCCCGGCCCTCGCGCAGCGACTTCACCTCGGTACCCAGCAGCATCATGCCCGCTTCGAAGGTCTCGAGGATTTCGTACTCGAAATACGCCTTCTTGTTCCGGCATACGAGGCGGATCGGGCTCCGTTCACTGTTTTTCGCTTCTTTGGCCATCAGAGAACCCTTTGTTCTTGCGGGCGGAAACAACCCCCGGGCGACCTACAACCGTTGGGGAACTCGGCGCCGTTTGGACAGGATCCTCGGCGAAAGGGCTCGAGGGTCGAAGAGCCGGTATTCCTCGGGGAAATTCTTGAGCATCATTTCCTGGAGCAATTCATTGATTTCTTTGGCCGTGCTGGATTCCAAGATCCTTTTCACGAACCGCCGGCAGTCCTTCAGGAGGGAACGGGAAATCAGGTTCTTCACCCGGGGCACCGACTGGGGATTCATGCTGAGACAATCCAGCTGAAGCCCCAGGAGAATGGGGACATAGAAGGATTCCCCCGCCATTTCGCCGCAGAGACTCACGGGAATTCCCGCCCTGTGGCCCGCTTCCACGGCCATCTTGATCAGCCTCAACACTCCGGGGTGGAGGGGCTCGTACAGGTAGGCCACGTGCTCGTTGGCCCGGTCGATTCCGATGCTGTACTGAATCAGGTCGTTGGTCCCGATGCTGAAGAAATCCACCTCCCGGGCCAGCAAATCCGAAACGGCCACCGCAGACGGGACCTCGATCATGACCCCCACCGGCATGTCTTCGTCGTAGGCAATGCGTTCCCTGCGAAGCTCCTCCCGGACCTCCCGCAATACCCCCCGGGCTTCAAGGAGCTCGGCCACCCCGGATATGAGGGGAAACATCAAACGAACGTTTTTCGTCGAGGCGCTCGCTCGAAGGATCGCCCGCAGCTGGGTCTTGAAGAGATCCCGGTAATGAAGACACAGGCGAATGGACCGGAGCCCCAGGGCGGGGTTGGTTTCCTCCATTTTGGGGTACCAGGCCCCCAGCTTGTCCGCTCCAAAATCCAGGGTCCTCATGGTGACCCAGTGGGGAGCCATCAGCTCGGCCAGTTCCCGGTAGTTGCTGTAGAGAGTGTTTTCGTCCGGGAAGTTCTTTCGGTTGATCAGGAAAAACTCCGTGCGATAGAGACCGATCCCTTCCGCTCCGTTGTCTTTGACGGCAACCACTTCTTCCAGGAGCTCGATGTTGGCCTCCACTCGAACCAGGTGCCCGTCCCGGGTCCTGGCGGGGAGGTGAGCGGTACGGGTGATGCTCTTCTGGTACTCCTCCAGTTGGATCTGGCGTT
>JARKQW010000219.1 GCA_029974695.1 Syntrophobacteraceae bacterium
ACGGCTGCTTTGTAGCCCGTGACGATGGCGGCCCCCACCCCTTTGTTGGTCTCATGGCGAATCACGACCAGCCGCTCGGGCGCCTCCCCCTCGTTGACGGATGCCCGAGCCGCCTCCGACGTCTTGTCGAGGCTGCAATCGTCCACCACATAAATCCGATCCACGAAGGAAGGCATGGTCCGGACTACTCGACCAATGAGCCCTTCCTCGTTATATGCCGGTACTGCGACACCGATCTTTTTCCCTTCCAACATGACGGTGGCAAACTCCTCGTAGATTCTGATCCTGGCAAAGGGTTGTCCGGAATGCCCGACGTTAACGGATGCAGTTTTCGTTCCAAGGAAGTGCTCCCTTGTGGTATCACTGCATCGTTTCCGTTTCCCCGCTTTGGACCTGCACGAATAAAAACTTTGGAGGGTTCATGACTCAGCTTTCCACACCGTTTCCCCTGCCACAAGACTCGGTTTCCGAACAATGCCCCCGCGTTGCCGTCATCGGGGCGGGCTACTGGGGTCGAAATCTTGTGAGGAACTATGCCCAGCTCGGGGCCTTGAGGCTGATTTGCGACAAGAACGAGGACCTCCTGGCCCATCTGCAGGAGAGCTACCCTCGGGTCGAGCTGTGTTTGGCATTCAACGAAGCCCTTTCCCGAAACGATATCGACGCGGTGGTCGTGGCCACTCCCGCCGAGACCCATTTTGCCCTGGTCCGCGAGGCCCTTCTCGCGGGAAAGCACGCCTTTGTGGAAAAGCCCCTGGTGCTCAGCGAACCCGAGGCCGAGGAACTCATCGGACTGGCCCGCCGCCAAAAGCGCACCCTCATGGTCGGCCACCTTCTCCAGTACCACCCGGCCTTTGTTCGCCTCCGAGAACTGGCCGATTCGGGCGAACTGGGACGAATCAACTATATCTATTCCCACCGTTTGAACCTGGGAAAAATCCGCCGGGAGGAAAACATCCTCTGGTCTTTTGCTCCCCACGACATCTCCATGATTCTCTCCCTGGCCAAGGAACAGCCCGAGACCGTTCTGGCCACGGGGGGAAACTACCTTCACCGCAAGATCGCCGATGTGACCACCACTCACCTCGAGTTTCCCTCGGGCCTCAAGGCGCACATTTTCGTTTCGTGGCTCCATCCTTTCAAGGAACAGAAGCTGGTGGTGGTGGGGGACCGCAAAATGGCGGTCTTCGACGACACCAAGCCGTGGTCGGACAAGCTCCTCCTCTATGCTCACGAGATCCGCTGGGAAAAGAGCGTCCCGGTTCCGGCCAAGGCCGATCCGGAGCGGGTCGAGCTCCCGGAATCGGAACCCCTCAGGCTGGAATGCGCGCACTTTCTCCAATGCGTCCGCACGGGCGCACGACCCACCACCGACGGGGAGGAAGGCCTCTCGGTTCTTCGGGTCCTCAACGCTTCCCAGAGGTCCCTCAATCGATACGGAGAATGTGTGCCCATCGCCGCCGTGAAATCCATGGCGGGAGGGGAACCGTCTTCCTATGCTCCGCTGGAAGCGGCAGAAACGAGGATGCCCGCGGGTTTGCCCCTCGAGGACACCTTCATCCCCGAAGGGAAGCCCCTCCCCGAAGCCCCCGCCGTCGAGCCCGATTTCTTCGCTCACCCTTCGGCCGTCCTGGATCCGGGGGTGAGAATCGGCACGGGGACAAAAATCTGGCACTTCAGCCACATTCTTTCCGGGTCCATCGTGGGTAAAAACTGCAGCATCGGTCAGAACGTGGTCGTGGGACCCGATGTCTCCATCGGGGACGGGTGCAAGATCCAGAACAACGTGTCCGTCTACAAGGGAGTGACCCTGGAAGACGAGGTGTTCTGCGGCCCGTCCATGGTTTTCACCAACGTCTACAACCCGCGGGCTCACATCCGGCGCATGGACGAGTTGCGGCCGACCCGGGTGAAGAAGGGCGCCACCCTGGGGGCCAACTGCACCATTGTCTGCGGGACCACCATCGGACGGTATGCCTTCATCGGGGCCGGGGCCGTGGTGGTTCGGGACGTTCCCGACCACGCCCTCATGGTGGGGAACCCCGCACGGCAGGTCGGCTGGATGTGCCGTTGCGGAACCCGGCTCGACGAGGACCACGCTTGTCCTGCCTGTCGTCAAAAGATTGACGGCCTGGGCGCCTGAGCCCCGCAGGTCCGCAAATGGAGCGACATACGCATTGAAAAGCCGCCTCCAAAAATTTAGAATAACCTGTCGAGCGTATGCTCGGCCGAGCAACTCCGGGAAGAAATGCCGATTTTTGCTTACCGGTGACGTTTTTTGACCATCGATCCGTTCGAGGACAAGGAATGGGTTGTTTGCAGATCCGTAAGTATCCCGATCCCATCTTGCGCAAAAAGGCGGTGGAGGTGGGTCGAATGGACCGCGAGGTGCGAAGGCTCATCGACGATATGACGGAGACCATGTACGGGGCTCCGGGGATCGGCCTGGCGGCCAACCAGGTGGGCAGGCCCCTGCGAGTCCTGGTCATCGATCTTCAGAAGCCCGAAAACAACGACGGCCTCATTGTCCTGGTCAATCCGCAGCTGACGGAGTCCCAGGGAGAAATCGTCTACGAAGAAGGGTGTCTGAGCGTGCCCGAGTATTTTGCCGCCGTAAAGCGGTATGGAGAGATCACGGTCCGGGGCTTCGACCGGGATATGAAGCCGGTGGAAATCCGGGCCTCGGGATTGCTTGCCGTCGTGTTGCAGCATGAGATGGATCACCTGGACGGGAAACTCTTTATTGACCGGCTGGGACCGATCACCCGAGATATTTTCAAGAGAAAGTGGAAGAAGAAGCAGAAGGAAGGGCAGGCATGAACCGGGAGTTGCCGAAGCTGGTTTTTTTCGGCACGCCCGATTTTGCCGTTCCGACTCTCCGAAGGCTTGGGGCCGAGAAGGGAACGGTGCTGCTGGTGGTGTCCCAGCCGGATCGACCCAAGGGTCGGGGACGCAAGACCAGTCCTTCTCCGGTGAAGGCTTTCGCCGAGGGGGCGGGAATTCCGGTTTTCCAACCCGCGAGGGTTCGGGACCCGGAAGCGGTGGCAACCATTGCCTCCACCGGGGCCGAATGTGCCGTGGTGGTGGCGTACGGTCAGATCCTTCCCCGGGAGTTGCTCGATCTCTTCCCATTGGGGGTGCTCAACATTCACGGATCGGTTTTGCCCGCCTACCGCGGGGCTGCCCCCATCCAGAGAGCCATCCTGGCGGGGGATCGGACGACGGGGGTCAGCATCATGCTCCTCGATGCCGGGATGGACACGGGACCCGTCCTTTCCCGGGAAACGATCTCCATCGAGGAGTCCGACACCTTCGGGTCGCTTCACGACAAGCTGGCGGAAGTGGGGGCGGACTTGCTGGTGAAGACCCTTCCGGATTGGAAACAGGGACGAATCGTGGCCCGACCCCAAGACGAGGGTCTCGCCACCTACGCACCGCCCATCGGGAAAGAGGAGCTCAAGGTCGACTGGACCCGGCCCGGGCTCGAGGTGGTCAACAGGATTCGGGCCTTCGATCCGTGGCCGGGGGCCCATTGCCGTTGGGAAGACCGGCGCGTCAAGTGTTTCAAGGCTTCCCTTGCCGCCCTGAGCAGTCCGGGAACCCCGGGGGAGGTGCTGGGGGAAACCGGCGCGGGCCTCCTCGTTGTGGCGGGGGACGGCAGGACGGTGTGCATCCGGGAGCTCCAACTGGAAGGGCAGCGCCGCCTGGCGGCGGTCGAGTTTCTTCGAGGCCACTTCATCCCCGGGGGAACGATCCTTCGATAAGCATCCCGGTTTAAGTCTCCCCGGCAGGTCGGTTCCGCGTCCCGGCGGACCGCAACGGCCCCGGTCGGCGGTTCTTCCGCAAAAGCGACGGATTTCCTGCTTCATGAGCCCAGCGAAACCTCAACCATCTGAAAATCTCCCTTCCGCCAGGCAGTCGGAAAAGATGACCCTGGTAGGCCTGTTCGGCCTGACCGCGGTCCTCATCCTTGCCCTTCTCGGGCTGTCCTACTTCATTCCTTACTACGGCTTCGGCCGGATTCACCAGAGCCTTCCCATCCTCATGGCCCTTCTCATCGGGGGAGTGGGCCTCCTGGTCCTGGTCGCCTTCGTGCTCCTCATCGTGGTGACCCTCCTCGGCAGGGACGTGCCCTTTTCCCAAAAGCTGCGAAGCCTTGTCATCAAGCTGCTCCTGCCGGTCCTCATCAAGGTGGGCCGACTGGTCGGGCTTCGAAAAGAGGAGGTGCAGCACGCTTTCGTGGCATTGAACAACGAACTGGTCATGGCCCAGTGCCGCAACGGTCATCCTCCCCAAAAGATCCTGCTGCTCATGCCCCACTGCCTCCAAAACCACGATTGTCCCGTGAAGATCACCTACCGGGTCGAGAACTGCAAACGGTGCGGCAAATGTCCCATCAAGGACCTGCTGGAGCTGGCGTCCCGGTACGGGGTGGATCTTGCCGTGGCCACGGGGGGCACCTTTGCCCGCAGGATCGTCATCGAAACGAGGCCGGACCTCATCATCGCCGTTGCCTGCGAGCGGGATCTGACCAGCGGCATTCAAGACACCACGCCCCTGCCCGTGTACGGCATCTTCAACGAAAGGCCCTTCGGCCCCTGCTTCGATACCCGGGTCGGACTGGAACACGTCGAATCCATCCTCCGGGAAGTCCGGTCCCTGAAACCGGAAGGATCGTGATGAGAGTCAGGACGTTGGCGGTTCAAATCCTGCTCCATCTGGATCAAAAGGTATCCAACCCGGACCGTCTCCTGCGGACGACCCTTGCCCGCCATCCCGGCATGGACGAACGGGACCGGGCACTCCTCTCCGAAATCGTCTACGGCGTGCTGCGATGGCAGGGCCGGCTGGATTGGCACATCGACCGGTTGAGCACCCTGAAGCCCCGCAAGATCAGCCCCGCCGTGCGGGTCCTTCTTCGATGCGGACTTTACCAGGTCCTGATGCTGGATCGCATCCCGCCCCACGCGGCGGTCCACCAGACGGTGGAGATCGCCAAGAGCTCTCAGCCTCCCTACGTGGTGAGGTTCCTCAACGGGGTCCTCCGGGAAGCTTCGAGGCGGGGGGATCACTGGGAGTGGCCCTCCGAGGAGACCGACCCCGTCGAACACCTCAGCGTCACGACTTCCCACCCCCGATGGTTCGTGGAACGATGTGTTCGGTCCTGGGGGATCGAGGAAACCCGGGAGATCTGCCGGGCCAACAACCGGGTGGCTCCCTTGTCCCTGAGGATCAATCCCTTGAGGGCCGACAGACGCCGGGTGATGGAATGGCTGAGCACAAACGGGATTGCGGCCGAGGAGTCTCCCTACCTGCCCGGGGCGGTTCGGATCGCGGGAATTCGTCAGGATCCCGCGCGGCTGCCCCTCTGCGAAAACGGCTGGGTCCAGGTCCAGGACGAAGCCTCCCAGCTGGTGTCCCATCTCGTGGCTCCCCGCCCTGGAGAGCGAATTCTCGACCTGTGTTCCGGGTTCGGCGGAAAATCCACACACCTGGGAATCCTCATGGAAGATCGGGGCGAGGTCCTGGCTGTGGACCAATCGGCATGGAAGCTCGAGGACCTCCGGGAAAACGCCTCGAGACAAGGGCTTCACATCCTTCGCCCCCTCCGGGGGGACGTTCTGGATCTGCGCCCCGAAGACCTGGGCGTCTTCGACCGGGTGCTGCTGGATGCTCCTTGCTCGGGGTGGGGAGCGGTTCGCAGAAAGCCCGACATCAAGTGGCGTAGGCATCCCAAGGATTCCTATCGATTCTCCCGGCAACAGAAGGCCTTGCTCGATCATGCGGCGAAGTTCGTCCGTCCCGGAGGGTCCCTGGTGTATGCCACCTGCACCCTCTTTCCCGAAGAAAACGAGGAAGTGGCCCTGGCCTTCGGGGAAACCCACGGGGAGTATCGGGTGCTGCCCGCCGAGGAGGTCCTTCCCGAGAGCTGTCGTTCCATGAGCGGCGGGCCGTTCTTTCGCACCTGGCCTCACCGGCACGGGGTGGACGGATTTTTTGCCGCCAGGTGGACGAGACGGGATTGACGATCTTGCCTTGGGCTGGCTTCCCAGGATCTCGTTTACGCCTTCAAGAATTTGGGTCCGGTTCTTCCGGGAATACGGGGCCGATCTTCCTGCCGGTTCGCTCTGCAGAGAGTGTACGGGTTTGAGTGATCTGCCCTCGGGGAGGTTTGGGGAAATCGTTCGTGGCAAGTTCCGGATCGAGGGGAAATCCGACACGCTGAGACCGGCCGGTGACGGCCGGGGCGATCCCGGTGCGCGAACGTTCATTGAAGACACGGGTCACGAGGATGCAACCTGCCTGGGTCAAGGTGCCGGATCGCCGCACAGCATCCCTTCGACACGGATGTCTGCGTCAGTGCCTGGTTTTTGGCATCGGGGGTCTTCTCGGCATCGTTCAACGGATTCGGACGAAAAATCGCCGTGGTTGCCTGTCTCGTAGAAGAAGGAAAAACGCGGACCTTGCCCACCGTTCTCGGATCAAGCGGCACGGCGTCGGCCGCGGCCGTCTGAATGGCTGGGCGGGCAACAGTCTATCCGTTCTGCAACACCCGGCGGATCTTTTCAGCAATGTCGTCAATGGAAAAGGGCTTTTGGATAAAAGGGGTCCCATGGTCGGACATTCTGTGGTGAACGATGGCGTCGTCGGTGTACCCGGACATGAAAAGCACTTTGAGATCAGGTTGGCTTCTGCGAAGGCGTTCCGCCAGCACGGCCCCGCTCATGCCCGGCATGACCACGTCCGTGAGCACCAGATCGGGTTCCAGGCCCTGCTCCTCCACCCGCAAAAGGGCCTCCCCGCCGTTGGCCGCAACGAACACCTCGAAACCCAGCCTTGAAAGAATCGTTCGGAGCAGCTCGCGCATGCTCTCCTCATCCTCTACCACCAGGACGCGCTTGCCGCCGCCGATTTGCCTTCGCTCTTGGAGGGAGATCTTCTCCACCTGCGGTTTCACGTGGGTCGGGGGCAGAAAGATCTTGAACGTCGAGCCCTGTCCGGGTCCCGAGTACGCCCGAATATGCCCGCCGGATTGTTTGACAATGCCGTAGACCGTGGAAAGTCCCAGTCCGGTCCCCTTCTCTTTTTCCTTGGTCGTAAAGAACGGTTCAAAGATGTGAGGCAACACGGTTTCATCCATGCCGCAGCCGGAATCGGTGACGGAAATCATGACGTATTGTCCTGGAGGGACAGCCGTTTGGATTTGCTCTTCGATGGCCACATTGGCGGTTTCAATGGTGAGTTTGCCGCCCGTGGGCATGGCGTCGCGGGCATTGACCGCCAAGTTCATGATGACCTGATCGAACTGCCCCGGATCGATAAGAACATGCGCCAGATCGTCCGCCAGCGTAAGTTTGAGGTCGATGTCCTCGCCGATCAGCCGCCGGAGCATCTTTTCAAGGTTACGCAAAACGGAATTGAGATTCAGCACCTCAGGCTGAAGGGTTTGTTTCCGACTGAAGGCCAGAAGCCGGCGGGTCAGCGATGCCGAACGTTTTCCCGCCTCCACGATCTTTTTCACATCATCCCGCAACGGGTCCCCGGGGTGGAGCTTCTGCATAAGAATGTCGCCGTAGCCCAGGATGATGCCCAGCATGTTGTTGAAGTCATGGGCCACGCCTCCGGCCAGCCGGCCCACGGATTCCAGCTTCTGGGCCTGGGCGAGTTCGGTCCGGAGTCTGTCTTTCTCTTTCTCCGCCCGGACGCGCTGCAATCGCGCGCTCAAAAGAGGAGCGACTTGATCGGCGATGGCCTCCAACCTCCGAACATCCGCTTCGGTGTATTCCGTTTCGCTGTTTGCCAGCGTCAAGAGGCCGATGACCTCGTCCCGGAACAGGACGGGCATGTTGATATGTCGCGCCACCGGGATATGGCCCGCGGGCGTCTTGGTCGAAGGGTCGTTGCTGTAGTTGGCTTTCTTCTCCCGAATGGCCCGGCCCCAACTGCTGTCCCCCCATTGGGCGGGAGGAAAAACGGTCTTTTTGTCGGCTATCCGGCAGCGGTCCCACATCTGATAGGTCATGGTCGGCACCACCAGTGCGCCGTCAAGGTATCCGAAAAGCCCAGAGGGGCTGTGCATGACGTCCAGGATGACCTTCAAGACTTCGTCGAACATCTCTTCGTCGGGTATTGTGTGAAAGCTGGAGAGGATGCGGAGTTGAACCTTCAGTGTTTCTTCGGTCAATTTCTGTTCGGTGATATCCTCGGCCACCCCCTCGATCCAGCCCTGTTCAGGATCGATGCGGGCGGAATAGCGCGCCCAGAAGATCGATCGATCCTTGCGATAGAAACGGGCTTCAAAGTCCTCGATACTTCCGGCCCGACGAATGCGTTCGAGCATTTTCTCGCGGGTGCCGGCGTCCACGTAATTCTGTAACGTCGCGTACTCGGCGATGAATTCTTCCCGAGTGTCGTAGCCGAACATGCGGGCCAGTTGTTCGTTGCTCTCCAGGATCTTGCCGTCCGATATCCTGGTTCTGAACAAGCCTACCTGAGCGTTGCAAAAGAGGTTGCGGTAAGTTTCTTCGCTCCGACGGATTCTCTCTTCGGCCCGCTTGCGCTCGGTGATGTCGCTGACGACATGCACCGAGCCGGTCAACTTGCCGCCCGCGTCCAGGATCGGGTCCACCGTCACATAAAGAAGGCGATCGCCGACCGGCATTTCCGTTTGCTCGCGACGAAGGCTCCGGCGCAACCGCAAGAGCGGGCATTCGGGGATCGGTCTCGGCGTGCCGTGGGAGATCTCCCAGCAATGTCGGCCGATGAGTGCGTCCGCCGGGCGCTGAAAGAACTTTTCCGCCGCCCGGTTGGTACGCAGAATCCGCTGGTCGCCGTCGAGAAGCCAGATGGCGTCGCCTACGGCGTCAAAGGTGGTCTGCCATTCCCGCGCCAGCCGCTCTTTCTCTTCCGCCAGCGATTTGAACTGCACGACGATCGGCTCGCGAAGGCCGATGATCAGGTCAAATTCTCCCCGGCGCAGGGAATCCAGCACCGCTTCCGCCCGTTCCAGTCGTGTCTCGAGTTCTTCATAGGACGGTTTGCGGCCGCTCATTGGGGCCTCCTCTCGGGCGCCAGGCCAAGGGCATCCAACACCGCCTTTTCATCGCTGAGAGAACCCACAATGACCCGCTCGAAGGGACTCTCGACCAGCAAGGTCGGCACCACGACGATCCGGGAGTCCAGCGCAGCCTGGTAATCCTGCATGACATCCACCACAACAATCTCATGCCGGTCCGCAAGATAAGTTCCGGCAAGATGGAAAAGGGTTTCCTTGGCCCTCTGGGAATTCACCTCGTTTCCGGCGACAAAGAGCCGAAATCGGTACAGGCCGTGTCTTTGGGAAGCCGTTCCGGACGGGGATCCGTCCTTGGTCATGACCGATCCTCCCCATCCGCGCTCCCAGGGGCGGCCCCGCGTACTTGCGCCTGGTAACGCTTTCTTTCCGTGATCTGCCGCTGCTCGATCCTGAGCTGTTCCAGTTCGATCTCCTTGGCTTTCATCGCCACGGCCAGGCGTTGGGCCTCGGCGGCGTCCCTGGCTTCCTGAAGCCTCCTGGCGGAACCGGTCAGGACCTCGCCTTCGCCCGTATACGGTTCGAGGATACGGATTCCCTCATCCGTAATGATGTATTCCTGCTTCTGATTGGAGTGGCCGGACCCCCTGGACTTGAGCACCTGAAAGACCCGGTTGATCTCGCCCGCCCCCTCCACGTAGGACATGAAAAGCACCGTATCGATGATCGACGAGATGTCGTTGCCCGATACCTCCATATGGGTTGTGGTCCCTGAGAGTTGATTGACCAGAAGAACGGTGATGTTCCGCTCTTTGCACCGGTTGAGCAACCGCACCAGGAAATCAAAAGCGGCTTGTTTCCCTCCCATGCGCCCGCACGCCGAGATGGCGTCAACCACCAGATGCCGGGGGTTGTGCGCTTCAATCAGGTTCATC
>JARKQW010000274.1 GCA_029974695.1 Syntrophobacteraceae bacterium
GGAGGAGATTCGGGAAGTGGCGGCGGCTTTCGGCCGAGCTGCCGAGCGGGCCCGCACCTGCGGCTTTGACGGCGTTCAGGTTCACGCAGCCCACGGGTATCTCTTGAGCCAGTTCCTGTCCGGGTTCTATAATCGGCGCACGGACTCGTACGGGGGAAGCCTCGAGAACCGGGCGAGGTTTCTCTGCCACGTGGTGAGCGAAATTCGGCGGGTCTCGGGGAGGGATTTCCCCCTCCTGGTGAAGATCAACTCCGAAGATTTCGTTCCGGGAGGCCTCACGGTCGAAGAAATGATCCGGGTGGCGCGCCGACTCGAAGAATTGGGCGTGGACGGCATCGAGCTCAGTGGAGGGACCATCCTCTCCGGGAAGTACAACGCCGTGAGAAGAGGAGACGTGACCCTTGAAGGGGAGGGGTATTATCGACAGGCGGCAAAACGATGCAAAGAATCCCTCGGGATTCCCGTTCTCCTTGTGGGGGGAATTCGTTCCTTTCCCGTGGCCGAAAGGTTCGTGGAAGAAGGCTATGCCGACTTCATCTCCCTGAGCAGACCGTTCATTCGCGAGCCAAACCTCGTTGCCCGCTGGTCTTCCGGGGATATCCGAAGAAGTGAGTGTCTCTCGGACAACCTTTGCTTCAAACCCGCCATGCGGGGTCCCGGCGTCTATTGCCTCACGGAAGAGATCAGGAACAGGACGGCTTCCGGGCCTAAAAAAACCACCGGGACGATGGGCTGATCCCTTGGAGTCCGGGAGGTTCCCTTTCCGCGGGAGGGGAAATCCTCTCCGGGAAAAGGTCTTCCGGAGCACTCATCACTGATCGGCGAATGGGTCTCTTCCCCCTGAAGACCGTACCTGTGGATCCTATTGTAAGAAATGCTGAAAGGATGCGGGAGAACCGTCCGTGAGAAGCAACCCGGGTGGCTTCCCGTTCCGGAATCTGGTAGGATGAATGCCGGGGCCCGGAACCGCAGGGGAAATGGGTTGTTACCGGTTTACAGAGGATCGTCGTTCCGGCGGACCTCGGATTCGACGCGGCAGGCGCCGAAATGCAGGAAGGAGGGCCGGTTTTCGCCCACGCAGCATGGATCGGCCCCTTCGTTGAACTGGGCCTGCGGCAGGCAATTCCGTGCAGGGGCGCTTCCCGGTTCCGAAATCCGCCCTCGGTTTCGGCCCCGTCCAGCGGCACCGGCACGGGCCTCCGGCAGGAGGTCCGGCTAGGACCCGGCCGGAGGCCGAGCAAGAGGTGAACCAAGGCGAGCGTGAAAGGGGACTGCATGAATCCTGAAAAGATGAAGGTGTTGCTCCTGGTCGACGGATCCTACCAGGCATATGAGGCGGTCAATTATGCCGGCAGTGTGCTGCCTGCGTCCCGGTGCGAAGTCACCCTCTTTCACGTGATGAGCAAGGTCCCCGACGCCTTCTGGGACCTGGAAAACGATCCCGTTTGGCACCAGAAGATCCTGACGGTTCGTGGCTGGGAGAAACAGCAGGAGCACAAGATCTACGACTTCATGGAGCGTTCTCGGCAGCTCCTGAGGAAGATGGGGTTCGGTGACGATGCGGTCAGGGTGGAAATCCGTGAGAGGAAAGAGGGCATTGCCCGGGACATCGTTCATGAAGCCGGTCGGGGGTACGATGCCGTCATGATGGGGCGCAAGGGACACGGTTCCCTCGATGAATCCGTGCTGGGCAGCGTTGCCAGCAAACTCATGGGAAAGCTGGGCGAACGGGCGGTTTGGGTCATCGGAGGAAAACCCGGCACCGAGAAAATCCTGATTGCCATGGATCCTTCCGAAGGTGCCATGCGCGCCCTCGAGCATGCAGTCCGCACTCTAAACGGGTCCGCCCGGGAGATCTGCCTGGTGCACGTGGTTCGAGGGGTGGCCGGTTCGGACAAGGGTCTCGAGGAATTCTTCCCCGAAGAGTACCGGAGGGGGCTCCTCGAGGAGGCCAAGGAAGCCGTTCGGGGCACCTTCGAAAAAGCTCGTGAACGCCTGGTGGCCTCGGGAATTCCGGACCCGCAGATTTCCACCAGGGTCATCACGGGGGTGACCAGCCGGGCGGGTGCCGTCATGAATCTTGCTCGTGAGGGCGACTTCGGGACCATTGTGGTGGGTCGCAGGGGAATCAGTAAGGTGGAAGCTTTCGACATGGGGCGGGTCAGCAACAAGCTCATCCAGATGGCCAAGGACAGGGCCTTGTGCGTGGTCGGATGACCAAGAACCGATCCATGAACACGGGTTGATCCAAAACAGGTCGTTTTCCCTCTCGCGGCCTCTCCCATCCGGGGAGGGCGGGAAATTCCCTCTCCCGGCTTCCCACCCCTATTCCTTGACTTTTCCCGGCTCACGTTTAGTATTTTCCTACCGTGGCGCATCTTGGAACGTGGCGTATTTTGGGACCGGGATGGAAGCAGGGTGGGTGCATGGTGCCGAGCCGTCTTAGGGATGAATTGCGGGAAAGTGTGGTTCGGGCGGAACATCCGCGGGAGAAGGCGGTGGATGTCATGTTTGCCCTGCAGGACCATTACGGGTACATGAACGACCGGGCCATGGCGGAGGCGGCCGAAATCCTGGGCATGACTCCCCTCGAGCTGGAAGAGTTGGCCACCTTTTATGATTTCATTTACCGGGAGCCCGTAGGAAAATACGTCATTCGTGTTTGCGACAGCGCCGTCTGTTGGATGAACGGACTCGAGAGCGTTCTGGATCATCTTCAATCCCGGTTGGGCATTTCCACGGGAGAAACCACCCCCGACGGCCTGTTCACTCTCCTTCCCGTCTGCTGTATCGGGTACTGCGATCGATCCCCCGCCATGCTGGTGAACCGAAAGGTTTACGGCAACCTCACCGGGGAACGAATCGACGAAATCCTCGAGGATCTTCGCCGACAGGCCGCCCTGAGCCAAAGGAATGATTGACGGCATGTACCCCCGGGTGCTTTTCCAAAATCGAAAACCCGACCGCATCGCCACCCTGGACGAATACCGGCAGAATGGGGGATATCGGGCGCTGGAACGGGTGCTCAAAGAGCATTCGCCCAGAGAGGTCTGCAGGATCATCGAGGCGTCGGACCTGAGGGGCCGGGGAGGAGCGGGGTTTCCCGCCGGGAAAAAGTGGCTGGCCGTCCCCGAAGACGGAGCCTATCCCCGGTACCTGGCCGCCAATGCCGACGAGATGGAGCCGGGGACCTTCAAGGATCGAGTGCTCATCCATGCGGACCCGCACCTGATCCTCGAGGGGATGACCCTTGCCGGGTACTCTTTCGGCGCGTCCAAGGCGTTCCTCTTCGTGCGTCCCTCCTACGAAGGCATCGTCCGTATCATGGAGCGGGAGATCGGGATTGCCCAACGGGCGGGCTACCTGGGAAAGAACATTCTCGGGACCGACTTTTCCTTCGAGATCGTGGTTCACCGGAGCGGCGGACGATACATCTGCGGCGAGGCGACGGCCCTGCTGAACGCCATCATGGGCAAGCGGCCCAATCCCACAAAGCCTCCTCCCTACCCGACGGTCAAAGGCCTTTGGGAACGCCCCACGGTGGTGAACAACGTGGAGACCCTGGCTAACGTGCCCCACATTCTCCGAAACGGGCCCGAATGGTTTAAGGGCTTGGGCCTGAAGGAAAAGACCGCGGGAACGAAGCTTTTTTGCGTCAGCGGAAAGGTGAACCGCCCCGGTTGCTACGAACTTCCCATGGGGGTCCCGTTGAGCGAGATCATCGAAGAGCATGCGGGGGGCCTGCAACCGGGTTCCGAGCTCAAGGCCGTGCTTCCAGGCGGGGCCTCCACCCGCTTCCTCACGCCCGATCATTACCACGTTCCCATGGATTTCGACGACCTGGGCGCCATCGGCCACAGGCTGGGCACGGCGGCCATCATGGTGTTCGATCGCAATACCTGCCTGGTGGGAGCCACCTTGAACCTGACCCGGTTCTTTGCCCGCGAATCCTGCGGCTGGTGTACCCCCTGCCGCGAAGGCCTCCCCTACCTGAGGGAGCTTCTCGATCGCATCGAGAACGGTGAGGGGAAAGAAGAGTACCTGCCCCTCATTCGGACCATGTGCGCCCAACTATGGAACTCCTACTGCGCATTGGCCCCGGGAGCCGCCTCTCCCATCGAAAGCCTTCTGAGTTTTTTCGAGGACGAGGTGCGGGAGCACATCGTTCAAAAGAGGTGTCCCTTCCCGTCGGTTTCGGGGTCGTAGTTGGGTGCCGGCGCTCTTCCCATCGGGGGCCGGCTCCCGTGAACCCATGGGTCTTGGTTTTGCCCCGGCGCCCCAAGGGGGGCGATAGGGACGATTGCGCCGGGGAAACGAGTTGGATGTCCCGGTCATCCCGGGTCCGGGGACATCCCCGACCCCGCCGGAACCGACGATCCGTGGTCGCCGGGAGAAGGTCATCCCATGCCGAAACTGATCATTGACGGGCTGGAAATCGAGGTCCCCTCGGGAACGAAGGTCATCGAGGCGGCCGAGCGCCTGGGCATCGTCATTCCCCGCTTTTGCTATCACGAAGCCCTGGGGTCCGTGGGCGCATGCCGCATGTGCGCGGTCAAGTTCCTCCAGGGGCCGTTCAAGGGCGTTCAAATGAGCTGCATGATCGACGCCCAGGACGGCATGGTGGTCTCCACCCAGGACGAAGAAGCCGTGCTTTTTCGCAAACGGGTGATCGAATGGCTCATGCTGAATCATCCCCACGACTGCCCCGTGTGCGACGAGGGAGGCCAGTGCCTCCTGAAGGACGAAACCATCTCCGGCGGGCACGGCAGGCGGCGATACCAGGGGAAGAAGCGTACTTACAGGGACCAGTACCTGGGGCCGTTTATCCAACACGAAATGAACCGGTGCATCCACTGTTACCGGTGTTCCCGCTTCTACCGCGACTTTGCCGGGTATCGCGACCTGGGGGCGTTGCAGATCGGTAACAGGCTTTACTTCGGCCGTTTTTCCGAT
>JARKQW010000277.1 GCA_029974695.1 Syntrophobacteraceae bacterium
GGATCATCGCCGGGCTCGAGAAGAAAAATCGGGTGATCAACCCCCGGGAAAAGGAAATCGTGGCCTACCACGAAACGGGGCACGCCCTCGTGGCGGCCTTCACTCCCGGTGCGGACAAGGTCCACAAGATCTCCATCATCCCCCGGGGTATCGGCGCCCTGGGCTATACCCAACAGCTTCCCACCGAAGACCGCTACCTCATGACGCGACAGGAACTGTTGGGGAAAATCGACGTGCTCCTGGGAGGAAGAACGGCGGAAACCCTGGTGTTCGGGGACGCTTCCACGGGAGCCCACAACGATTTGCAGAGGGCAACCGACGTGGCCCGGGCCATGGTGGCCGAGTACGGCATGGGAGAAACCCTGGGCCTGAGCACCTATCCCCGGCAGAAAAGCCCCATGTTCCTGAGCCCGGAGCAGGCGCCCCTCATGGGGAAGGAATACAGCGAGGCCACGGCGGCCAAGCTCGACGAGGAAGTGAAAACCCTCCTGGAAGAGCGGGCCCTGCACGTGAGGGAACTCCTCACCCGCAACCGGGCCCTTCTCGAGAAGGTCGGCAGCCGCCTCCTCCAAGTGGAAACCATGGACGCCGAGGAATTCTACTCCCTGGTAGAAGAAGCCGGAGTCCCGGCCTAAGGAACGACCCCCCCACGCCAGGAGCTCCTTTTCCCCAGGCTTTCCCGGCGCAATCCCTTCCCCCTCCCCCACGACCCCTCCCCAAAAGGGAGGGGCGAAAGCCGGGGGATTTCGCCCGGGGCAAGGCGCGCAGAGAAGAGGGTGAGTCGGTCGAATGAGAGAGACCTCCACGGCGGGAGGAGGCCGTACGTAAGGATCCATGCGGGAGTGCCCCGGGCAATCTCCATCCCCGCTACCGAATGATTTTGAATACTTTGTTGCTCGTGTCCTTCACCTTGGGGTGTGCCTTGCTGGAGATGCGAATCTGATAGGCACCTGCCGGGATCTTTGTCGGGATCTTCCACTTGTATTTCTTGAGCGCTATTCTTGCGCTTTTGGCGATGACGGAGTGCTTGACGCCCTGTCTGGTCAGAAGGGTAATCACGGCCTCCTCGCCGATGTCTCCGTCAGCATCCCAGGTGATGGCGTGGTTACTGCCGCTTTTCCATTTTTCTCCCCCATTCGGGGCAGTCACTACGATCTTGCCGAAAACAGCCGTAATCGTGTGGTTGGCCGAAACCTCCGAGAAGGTGTAGGTTGCCCTCGCCCCAACAGAGACGCCGTCCACAATCACATCCACTGTTTTATATCCGTTGGCCTTATCGGGCTTAATGGTGAAGGTAGAATCGGAACCGTAGGGGACCTGAACCTCACCGGACGGACTGATACTGCCTCCCTTGCCGTCCTTGACTGTTGCCGTGATGGTGAATATATCCACCTCTTCCTGCACGGTGAGGGTCACCGGGACCACAATCGGGTCCTGCCCGGTGTTCGTTGAGATCACAAGCCGTGCCTTGTATGTTGCAGGCTCCAGAGTCGTCGCATCGAAGGTCAGCTCCACGTTGACGGAGGAGTCGATCGAGACCGACCCCGAGGTGGGTGCTTCACTGAGCCATGGAACATCGGACGACTTGCATCCGGCCCCCTCTTCTCCGGATTCCACCTGGTAGACCATCCGGGTGTTCTGATCCACTGCCCAGAGATTCCCATCGCAGTCGATCTCCAGTCCCGCTCCGCTATATCCGGAAAAACCGGGAATCTCAAACGAACCCAGAACCGAGTATTGGTTGGCCGCGTCGAGGACATACACCGGACCGGGATCAGCGCTCACCACGGCGAACAGATGTTTGGTCTTGGGGTTGTAAGCGAGACCTGCAATGTCAAGCCCCACGTATTCCTCGTCGAGCATTGTGCCGTTGGAGGCAAAATGGTGGATCATTCCATCGTTCCATGATCCCGCGTAGTAGGAGTCGGTATCGGGATCGTAGGCCAAGCCGCGCTGACTCGTACTGAATCCCGTGCCCCCGGGGCAGATCCTGGTGCCCGTGTAGCCCAATCCAGGATCGATTTCATGGACGCAGTTTTTCCCACCGCTGCTGTCGACATTCATGACCCAGAGCGTGCCGGTGTTGAGATTGAAGACTGCATCGGCGGGACCGTATGGCGGATTCCATGAATAGGGCCAGGAACGCCCGGTTGGTTCCCCGTCCGTGCCGTACTCATAAATATTGCCGTCCCCTTCCCAGGAGGAAACCGGGCTCGATACCCAGACGGTGTCGTTCTTGCTGTCGTAGGCAATTCCCCAGGGCGCAGATATCCCCGGGTCCCAGGATCGAATGACGGTCCCACCTCCCAATGCGGCAGCCGGTACCGGGACCCTCCGTCCCAGTGACTGTGCGCTCGGCAAATCCTGTCTGGAAAGCTCCGGTGCACCGGCGCGCTTTCCTAACCGGCCCGTTGGAAGGCCTTGCTTCTTCGATGCGCCGTCCGCTCGCCTCTTGCCGAGTGCATTTTCGGTACCCAGATCAACTTCAGCGATTTCGAAGCTCGCAGCAGCCTCGCCGATGTTTTGAAGCGACAGCTGCCGAGTGGTCACGGCACCCTTGGTGATCGTCACTTCAAAGGAAGTGGGTTCTGCAATCAGCCGGCCCTTCTTTGTCCCGTGAAGGGCCGCATAGCAGTCGATGCGGCCGTTGCCGTAAGAGTAGTCGGGCCCTGGGGAGCCAAGGTCCACGGCATTGGTGCTGAGCATGCTCTCCAGCCCTTCGATGCTCGTCGAAGGAAGAGCGGAAAGAAGCAAGGCGACGCAGCCCGCGGTATGGGGGCTTGCCATGGATGTGCCGTCCCAGGACTCGTAGCCCCCGGGAGTTGTCGATCTGATATTGACCCCGGGGGCCGAAACGTTGGGCTTTATTCCCGAGTTGGGACAGGCGGACGGACCGCGGCTGCTAAAACCGGCGATAACGTCGCCGGAATCCGTTGCCCCGGTCGCAAAACTCTCCTTGTAGTTGCCGGGCGCACCGACCGTTCCGCTATCCGGGCCACTGTTGCCGGCCGAAAAGGCCGGAAAGATTCCCGCCGCGCGCCACGCCCGGACCGAAGCCAAATACCACTCGTCGCAGGACGCCCCGCCACCCCAGGAGTTGTTCACCACTTGGGGTCGCTTCGTGGGATCAGCACCGGTTCCGGACAGGTTCGTAGGGGCGAGGACCCACTCAGCACAGGCCAAAAGGTGGTCATCGTAACAGGAGTTGCTCTCGCATCCTTTGCACGAAATCCACGTGGCCGAAGGTGCGACGCCGACCTGGTTAGAACCCCCGTCGGTGCCGACCATCGTTCCCATGGTATGGGTCCCGTGACCGTTGTTGTCCCCCGGGAAATTCGGGAAGGTCCCGGTGGGGTCAAACCAGTTGTAGTCGTGGCTGCCGGTCGCAGTGCCTCGGTATTGCTGCACCAGAGCACCGTGACTGTACTGAACACCCGTGTCGATATTGGCCACCACGACCCCGCTGCCGTTGACTCCCTCATTCCACAATTCAGGAGCACGAATCTTGTCGACACCCCATTCAATTCCCTCGGTACGCCTCTCAGGTTGAACCACGGGCTTCGGTACCGGAATGGCCTTGATCGCTTCGATGTGATCAACATCCTCACGCTCCGCCAACTCCATCAGGACCTCTTCCCCCGCTTCCACCCGAATAGCATTGACGATGAAAAAGGACTTGAATGCGACTACACGCCCCAAGGCAGCCTGAGTCTCAAGGTAGCCCAAGAGGTTCTGCTGGCTGGTCCGGGCCTTCTGTTTGAGGGCGTCATAGACGAAATTTCCTTTCGCCTCCCAATCGTTCAAGCCCTGAGCGCCCTTGAGGTCCGCCTGGTCCTTCAAATAAACCAGAAAGCGCCTGGGTTGACCGGGGGCACGCTGGAAACTCTCCAGTAGATCCGGTGCGATCTTTCCTTTCGCGGCTGCCCGCAGTTCCCGGATTGCCGGTTGATTCTTTGACTGGGCATCGACTTTGCCAACAGCAGCCAACTGAGCGCCCCCCGTCAAGAAAGCCACCACGATGGCAAGCAAACAGGTCCCACCCAATGCGCCTGAAAATCTGGACTCCTTTCGGTTCATCTAGTCCCTCCTAATATGGAATCAATGAATGGTGCCGGTCTGCCCTCTGACCCGTCAGCTCCTGTTTCACAGCCGGAAAGCGGCTTCCGGCAGGTATCCCGAATCCGTGGACCCGATTTGTCCCAGCGGCCTCCTCGGGCATTGTGAGTCCATCTTGAACCGGGAAGCGGGTGCGGGGCCCACCGAACTGCAAGCACAGGCATTATTCGGCCAGCCTCGATAAATTCTTTGACAAGGACCTGGGTTGAAGAATGCAAGGGCGTCAGCCCGTCATGCCCGTGACGGCGGCCATCCGGAGGGTATGCGCGCTCCTCGTGGATTTGCGCCTGCGCGGGAATCATCCCTGCAACGGCTTGCGCCCCGTCCAATGAAGGGCCTACGTTCGCAGGAATGAGGAGACGGATTCGTGGCAGCCGAATGGCTCAATCCGGCAAACAGATAGGATCATCAAGTCCATTTCGGGATTGGATGCCCCATGGCCGTGGCTTCTCAGAATCAGACCGGGTCTATGCCGGATGTTCGCATTCATCATCCGGCAGCCAACCTCCCATAGACAGAATCAAAGGCTTCAGGGACCGGGCAGTATCGGCTGAAGAGCCGCTTCAACGGTTCACAGCGAGCAAGGCATTGTGCCTGACTGTTCCGAACTCCGTGGTTTGTCCTGCCGTGCCCGACAAACAGTGGCTCTGTGGTCGTTCGGTGGAACCTCATCGACGCCCCGGGGCAACTCGATTTCACAACTCATGGGGCATGGCGACGTTTCTTCTCGGAAAGGAATAAAAAACGACCCGCCTCGACAAGAACGTATGAAAAATCCGCATACTGAACGGACATTCATGATGCCGCCCCCGTCCCGGAGCAGAGATCGTCCCCTCTTGCTGGGGCTGGTAAGAAAAACTCGCATGCGCCTTGTTCCTGCGGCAATTGCGGTCTGCTTCGCCCCTCCCCCCAAAGCACAGCCCGCCGCAGTTGAATATACAGCCGTCCAACAACATTTGACAACAAAAATGCCCAACGGCAAACGTCGGGTCCTTCGTGCCGCCAAGGATCGACGGCCTGGATCTGCAAGATTTCATCGGCTTGATGCCTTGCATTGACCCGGTGTCGGTCATGACAACCAGCATCCGTCATTTCTCCCAGGCAAGAAATCATGCCTCCAAACCGGATTGGCCTCCGGTTGAAGTTTCAAGCAATTCCGGATGGATCTCCCGACCACAGGGCCCGCGGGGGTGCGGGATTGGCCCAAGTACCGCTCCCGTCCGGAACATTGTGCCGCAGGTTCCCGGCACGGGGTGCGGACGGCGAACCTGTTGAGGCAAACGGCTCGTTTCAAAGGGGTCTTTCAGCAGGCCCATCAGGGCATTGTCAAAGCCCGGCTTTTCCCAAAGACGCCCGAATACTGAAGGCGGGTCGTCCTTTGTCCGGGGCACGGGGAGCGGAGCGGCCGGAGACGTTTGACGGTTGCGCTTTCTGCGGAAATGACGTATTTCCATTGCGATTCCAGAAAAGGAAGGAGAGGAACCGGGAAACCCGGCAAAAGGAACCCATGTCCGGCTCGAACTCCACCCCTACCCTGCCTCAATTGTTCGGCTCTTTCCTTCGGCTCGGGGCTACGGCCTTCGGAGGTCCCGCCATGATCGCCTACATTCGCAAGATGGCAGTCGGCCGGAAAGGGTGGATGGACGGAGAGCTCTTCCAGGCCGGGGTTGCCCTTTGCCAGACAATTCCCGGGGCCACGGCCATGCAGATGGCCGCCTACGTGGGCCTCAGCGTGCGAGGCGTGCGGGGAGCCATGACGAGCTTTCTTGCCTTTGGTCTTCCGGCTTTTCTTCTCATGCTGGCCCTCTCTGTTGCCTATTCTCACACCCATGAACTCCCCGCCGTGATCTCGGTTTTCAGCGGCCTTCGGACAGTCATCGTGGCCGTGACTGCCAACGCCACCCTGTCTTTCGGACGAACCTCCCTCAAGAACTGGAGGAACGGGGCCGTGGCCCTGGCGGCGGCAGCCCTTTTCGGCATCGGGGCAAATCCCTTTCTCATTATCCTGCTGGCGGCTCTTTTGGGAATGCTTTTCGACGGCAGGCAGCCCGTTGCCTCCGGCAATTCCCCTTCCGGCAACCCGGCCCACACCACCCGGCCTTTGCTGCTGCTGGTTCTTTTGAGTGCCGCGGCCCTCGCCGTATTGTATGCTCTACGAAGGGACCTCTTCGACCTTGCGCTCCTCATGGGCAAGATCGACCTGATGGCCTTCGGGGGAGGATTTGTGTCCGTACCCCTCATGTTTCACGAATTCGTCGAAGCGCGCGGCTGGATGAACAGTTCGACCTTTCTCGACGGAATCGTTCTCGGACAGTTCACCCCCGGCCCCATTGTCATCACGGCAACCTTCGTGGGCTACCTGGTCCATGGCCTTTCCGGGGCAATCCTCGCCTCCGCGGCCATTTTCCTTCCTTCCTTCCTCATGCTGGTGGGCATGGCACCGTGGTTCGACCGTCTGCGCTCCATCCCGCGGTTTACCCGGGCCATCGGCGGCATTCTCTGTTCCTTTGTGGGGCTTCTTCTTACCGTCACCGTCCGGTTCAGCCTGAACGTCCACTGGGATTGGCCCCATGTCGTCCTGGCCGCCGCAGCCTTGGCGGCCCTGGTCCTCAAGGTGGACATCCTGTGGGTGGTGGTGGGGGGAACGGCCGTTTCGGCCATGATATTCTGAGGGACGACTCCCTGTCTGCAGAAGGAGGGTACACCGTGGGGAACGGCCATCGGCGGGTTCGACTCCGGTGCCCACTTCAGCGGGCCGCCCGCAGTCCATCGGCAAGGGAACCGAGCGTCAGGTGACATAGGTTGGCGGATCGTTCCAAAG
>JARKQW010000295.1 GCA_029974695.1 Syntrophobacteraceae bacterium
CTTCTTGAATGAGAAAACAAAGAAGTTTTGCTTGAATGTCCGTAATGGCCCAATTGCGATCTTTGAGCACTGTTCCCGGGGTCGGGTAGACGGTCGGGTAGACGGTCGGGTAGACGGTCGGGTAGACGGTCGGGTAGACGGTCGGGTAGACGGTCGGGTAGACGAGGAGGCGGATGGATCGTTGGAAGGGGGGGGATCGTCAGGGGGAGTGGCCGGTTCCTGGGATGAAATTTTCTCGATTTTCTTATTTGCCTCCTCGAGGTCTTCTTTTCGTACGAGTTGATATCCCTCGAGGAGAGACAGACGGCGCCGGGTGGAGTTTGCCATGGTGCGCTCCCCTTTTCGGTTAATCGCCATTCTTGTCGAAGATGGCTAGAAGCTCTCGGGCCAGTTCGCGGTAGGATCGTGCACCGGACGATGTCTGATCATACTGAAAAATGGTGGATCCTTGGGATTCGGCACGTTCGAAAGCGGTATTGACCGGCACAATGGTGTTGAAGACCCGTTGTTCGGAAAACGATTGGCGAATCTGTTCAATGTTTGCCCGACTGATAAAGGTGCGCCGATCCGCTTTGTTGATGAGAAGGCGCAGAAAACGGAGGTCTTTGTTTCCGTTGTCCCGGACGCTGTCGATAAGGTTGATGGCCTTGATGAGTCCCTCCACGCTGAAAGCGCTTCCGGCCTTGACGGGGACCACGATAAAATCGGAGGCGTAAAGGGAACACAAGACAAAGGTTCCCATGTTGGGCGGGTTGTCGATGATGGCGAAGTCAAAGTTCTCTTGGATGTGTTGCCGAAGCATTCTCCGCAGTTTGAAGAAGACCTCCGGGTTTTTCTGAGTCAGGGCCCGATGAATCATGATGGGCTCCAAGGATGCCGTATCCGAAACGTTGGGGATACAAAAAACGTTTCCCAGCTTCGTTGGATGGATAAAGTCTTCGATGTTGCGTTCCTCGGTTTCTTCGGGGTCGAGCAGTTCGTATAGGCTGTTTCGAATCCGCACATCGGTGGGAAGAAGAAGGGAGGTTGCGTTGCACTGGGTGTCCATGTCGATCACAAGGACCCGTTGATTTCGCCTGGCGAGGGCTTCCGCCAGGTTCACCGTAGCGGTGGTCTTGCCCACTCCTCCCTTGTTGTTGACAACGGAGATTACGATGCCGCCCATGGGGACCTCCGTGATCCGATGTGGAAAGTATGAGAATGGTGTTAAATTTCGCCAATAAACTTAGATTGTAAGTATCGAGGATGTCAATCGAAAGTTATGTATGATCTGAGAAAAATCGATGAAGGAATGAAAAACTTCCGGTTGAAGGCAGGATAAAGGAAGCCCCTCGATCCCCCGCCCCTTCCTCACCGGATGGTTTTCCTTGTCGCCCCGCATCCTTCGATTTGGATACCGCACAAGATTGATCGAGTTCGAAAGAACTGTCGATACGAGGAACGCCAACCTTTTGTAAAAAGTTAAGATTGGGTTGGAGAAGATTTATCCCGTAAATAGAATCGGTTGGTCATGAAATCGAGAGGAATTCCGGAATTCGTCCGGTTGGAATGTAATCTATTGAAGCCTTTCACATCTATACTTAACATTCATCCTCAGGAAAGGCGTATTGATGAAAAATAGGAATCATCCACCCAAAGGCAGCCGAATTGCCGTAGACCCAATAAGAAGACTCTCGGATATAGAAAATATCAAAAAAATGTTACAGGGAAGGAAATCGAGGGATCTTTTACTGTTCACGATAGGTGTAAACAGCGGGTTGAGATCAGGAGACATCCTTGCTATTAAGTTAAACCAGGTGAGACATTTGAAGCCGGGTGACCGGTTGGTGATCAAAGAACGAAAGACTGGAAAACAAAACATATTGATGGTTAACAAGGCAATTTATAAAGCGATACGAGACTATGTGAAGGACGTTCAATCGACTTCATTGGAAGAGGAATTTCTTTTTAAATCCAGGAAAGGCAAAAACCAACCCATAAAGGTGGAGAGCTTGAATCGTATGATTAAGGAATGGTGCCGATCCATCAACCTGGACGGAAACTTTGGGGCCCACACGCTCCGGAAAACGTTCGGGTACATCCAGAGGAAGTACTACGGAGTCGGCGTCGAGGTCCTTGCCAAAAGGTTCAATCATTCCAATCCGTCCACCACAATGAAGTACCTGGGAATCAGCGATCAGGAGGTCGACGCGATCCTGATGCATGACATATGATGGGGCACCCGACAGCGACATCCGAGACGGTCCGAAAACATCTTTGATGATCCCGCAAAAAGTCGTTCTTTCCAAAACGGCACCTCGTGAATTCATACCGGGTTGCGCCCAGGGGCGATCTGACATGCTGAGTGAAGATTTTGAGCAAACGGTTGAATCCTGCGGGATGGCAGTTTCGGCGTGAATGCAACTTCGTATCAATCGGTTAGGATCGAAGAACGCACTTTTCGGGCCTTTTTAGGAGACCATCATCTTTTTTGTTGCGATGCAAAGAATGGGAAGGTTCATGGACCCCCGAAAGTCGTCGGAGCCCCATCAGGGACGACTGCACCGGGATAGCCGGCCGAGACGTTGTTGTACGGATTGGCCCAGTTGGGTGCAAAGGGATTCACCCGATAAGTGCTCTGGGCGAACGGGTTCACGGTGGTAAGCGGATTGGGCGTAAAGGGGTTGATCGTCGTCGGGGGGACAAATGAAACACTGCTTTGGCCCATAGGGCTCGAGGCGGTGCTCGGCATGACGAAAAATCTTTTTGACCGAATAGAAGAAGACCCTTGAGGATTCGACGGGGTTGTGGGGTTGATGCCTGCATTCGTGGAAGAATACTCGGCAAAACCGGCACCTCCTTCGGGAACGGTCCCGGCAGTGGCGGAGGGAGGACCAAAAGCGGAGGGGGAACTTACGGGATTGATTCCCGATGGGCTTGTGGAATTTGGAATAGAGGCGCTGCCGGTGGTGGTGCCTTGACCAAAGAGGTTGCCCGTAGAGCTGAAAATGGAGGCCATAGGATTGGAGGACATGGTGGTTGCCACTGAGGAAGTTGAGGAGGTGGATGTAGGCGAGGTGGCTGGATTGAGGAGGCTTCCATATCGACCATAATGGCTGGAAATGTTGTCCGGGCGGTAAAGGCTTCCAACACCATAAAGGGATGGGGAAGAAGTACCCGTGGAGGAGGACGCGTCAGGAGTGGGCGCTTTGTAGATACGGGGAGCCCGAGCTTTTCCACCCCCGCCCCCGGCGTTTCGGACCTGGCCTGCAAAAGCAACGCTTGCATGAAGAAACGACACGGACAATATAAAAACAAATAATTTTCTCACGAGCACCCTCTCCTTTCCAGGACCTTCGAGGGCATTGTATAGCCCTGCATCGGAAGATATCAACCGCTAAATCCCGCAAACCCCGCCCCATCCTCCTGGAAATTCGGAGGGAGAAAGGATCTTCCGGGCCCGCAAACCATCGCTGGAGGCATGGAATGGTCTCTCATTTTGCAGGATCGTTCATGCTCGCGGGGAGATTCCGAAGGCCGTTTGTTTAGTTCGTTCAGGGTCATAGTTCTCATCGAGGGCTGGAAAACGAGGGCCTTTCCAGCTTTTAGCCCGGAGCAGAGCCGCATTGGGCGTGGCCTTGATCAAAAAGATATGGTATGTAGCTGAATGTTTACGGGGGAGGAGATGATCGATCTCAAATGTGGTCGGGATGCTTCGGAGTTAGGAATTCGAACCCATGAAGGATGGAACATCACCGCTTTCTTGGACCATCTCAACGGGTGCAGTCAGTGTTCGGAATCCAAAGAATTGTTGATCCGGGAACTCAATAAACTAATAGGCGGAAAGCAATAGGTTCCGCCAAGGGGTTTGCGCTTCCCCCTGAGACAACGCCCCGTCCAGATTCTCTGTGATGATTTTTAAATCCTTCCAATCATCGAAAACGGGAAATAGGGACCAACCGCTGAGGTCTTCCAGGTTGATGGAGAGAGTTGTCCCTCCTTTGTCTCCCTCTTGTTTGTGTATGGCACAAGGCTTGCTCAAACCACCATTTTCGGGGGCCATCCTTGAAGGGATTGGTGTGTTCGTAAACTCTAAAAAAGGAGGAGAAGCGGAGCCGCAGACATCGAGAAGGAAGGAAACCGTCGTTATTGGCAGAGTCTGGAGAAATTTTTCTCGCAGAGCAGAAAGGAGTATGGTGTGAAGAGAGGGATTGTGAAAAGCAAAGCAGGTCTATTGGCGATTGCGCTCGTGGCATTTGCCTTCATTGGCACCTCTTTGGTCTGGGCGGCTGAGCCGAGCGTCACCCCTCCCCCCCCCAAAGACTGGACCGACCAGCAGTGGAAGGACTTCCTAAAAAAACCATGGACCAAGGAAGAGCTCAGTAAAATGGGCCGGGCCCCCAGGTATATCCTCAAGAAAGAAGAGAACATCAAGCCTCGGGCCACCGGCAAGGTGCTGACGCCGGAGCAGCTTTATCAGAACGGGAAGAACTTTTGGTATCCCCTCATGGTCCAGTACGGAATCGGCATCTCGGTGAAGGACTTCTACACGCTCTGGATCGAAAACGAAGGTTGGAGAGATCCCAAAATCAAGCTCCTGGATCTTCGCCAAGAGTCCGAGTTTGACCAGGCCCATATTCCCGGAGGCATCCGCGTGGACACGGGTCTTGCTTACTGGCAGCTCCCCGGCCGGGCACCGGATTCCACCGCGGACTATTACCTGTTGTGCAAGAGCGGCACCCCCCATGATGGTGGTGACCGCGGTGCCTTCGTGAAGAAATACATGCTCCAGATGGGCTACAGTGGAAAAATCTTGAACATTACCGATGGATTCCGTGGTTGGTTGGAAGCCGGATATCCCGTAGTGAACGCTCACGGCCTGTTCACCCTGGTTCCCGGTACCTTCCAGATCCCGGAGAAAGATTCCATGACCAAGGTGAAGGAAGTAACTCCCAAGACCGCTCCCATGGTCATGGATCTGGCCCGGCAGTTGGGAATCGAAAACTGGTAAATTGGGGCTGATCCGTCCGCCTACATGGAGCTCCCGCGGGATTGCCGGAGAGGCCGGAAGACGGTGCTTCATTTTCCAGGCATTTAAACAATCACCGTAGAGCACAAGAGTATCCCCGTGGTGCACTGAAACATTCGGCCGCCACGGGGATTTCTGTTTTTGGGGGCCTGAGGTTTCTTCCCGGGCATGGATTTTGTACTCGTTGGCCGCCCGTCGTCAAAGAACACCGAAACCGATCTCAAAAACCCCTTAAGAACGCCCTCGGGGAGGAAAGGAACAACATGGCGAAAAACCTGACAACCGTTGTGAAGTCATCCAAGAAGGAAGTTCAGATCAATCGAGACAATGGCGTGGTGATCATCGGAGAGAGGATCAATCCCACGGGACGCAAAGTGCTCCAGGCGGAGCTCCGAGAGGGCAAGTTCGATATGGTGCGCCGGGATGCCGTTGCCCAGGTAAAGGCCGGAGCGGCCGTTTTGGATATCAATGCCGGTCTGCCGGGGGCGGATGAGCCGGCTTTGATGGTTCAGATGATCGAAGAAGTGAAAGCGGCTACCGACGATTTTCCCATCTGTATTGATTCTCCCAAGACCGAAACCCTGGAAGCGGCCTTGCGCCGTTATTGCCGAGACGGTGCCCGGCCTCTGGTCAATTCCGTCAGTGCGGAAACCAAGCGCATCAAAGAGGTGTTGCCCTTGATTAAGGAATACGGATGCGCCGTCATCGGGCTCTGCAGCGGGGATAGCGGAATTCCAAAAAGCGCTGAAGAGAGATTTCAGTCTGCGGCGAAGATCATCGAGGAGGCCGCCAAGTTGGGAATCCCGACCGAAGACATCGTGATCGATCCCCTGGTTCTGACCCTGGGCGCCGAGTGGAGGGCCGGAAAGATGGCTCTGGACGCCATCAAGATGATCGTGGACGAATTTGGCGTAAACATCACCATGGGCGCCAGCAATGTATCTTTCGGCATGCCCGATCGGGAAAACCTTACCTCGTTTTTTATGGCCATGTCCGCCATGGTGGGATTGAGCTGCCCCATTGCCAATCCGTTGAAGATGCAGGAGGTGACCGCACTGCAGGCCGCCGATTTGATCCTGGGGAGGGATCGAGGCGGGATGAAGTGGATCAAAGGATTTCGAGCCCGCCAAAGCGCTCAGACCGCTTAAGGGAAGACCCATCAAAAGAGCAGGAGGGTTCCTCAAGAACGGAAAAGGGGATAAAAATCCGTTCCCTCCGGTACATGATCCGGCAATGTCAGGCCACTCCTCCAAGGGGGAGCGGCCTTTGTTTTTCGTTTTGGGTTCCTGGAGAAAATCTAGCTTTCTCGGAGGTTAAACCCGATCAGAATGGTTCCCAGTTCAGGGTCTTCGGTATCCCATCCGTACAGCGTTTTCAGATAAGAGTCCGCGGCTCCCATGGGAGATGCCGAGACGACATCCCGGACTGCGGCAATTCCTTCGATTTCCGGGAAATGGAGACCTCGAAAAACAAAGGAAGGTTCCCGCCCCCGAACTTGCCTCACTCGATCAAAATACACGACAAAATTCCTGCCGATGATCTTTATGTCCTTTTGGGCCTTGAGGGACTCGAGCTTCCCGAGGTCCGTAATTTCCTCTCCAATCACGAGGTCGTCCACTACCCACGACAGGCAGGGCACATCCGCGTGCCGAAAGTCGTTGTTGTTGAGAACCGCGCACACGAATTCCCGGGAGAGGACGGAAAAGACGCCCTCATTGCAGGCTTTTCCGAGACCCCCCAGCCCCTGTTTGCAAAGCTGTTCTTCCATGCCCCTGATCACCGTTCGGTCCTTTTCTTCAATCCACCTCACGTCCAAAATCCCTTTGGTGGCCAGCAGGGCTTCTTCCACTTCCTTTAGACGAATCTCCATGGTTCCTTTACCACCCGAACATTGAAAATCATGGACGCACATCGAGGGGCGGCCAAAGCGCGTTTCGCAGGAAGAAACCAGGCAAAAATTTTGCTTGTGGATCCCTCCGTGGTTCGTTACTTGTGGGCCGTGAGCCTTCGCCCATGGGAAAACCGTTGGTTGCCCGGGGCCGGGTTGGCAGTTACCTATTCCCCCGGATAGAAAAGGGGATGGTCCTCTTCTGCCGAACCGATAAGGTCGGCCCGAATACGCCCGTGAACGAAGGTCACGGGCATCCAGGCTCCCCTACGCCGGACTCAATTTTACTATCATGACACGACATGAAGATCCCAGCCCGGAGAAACGGAGGACTGCAAGAGCGGTCCTGGTTCCCCTCTTGGGTTTGTGTCTGGTTCTCCTGGTCATGCTGGCCCTGAGGATGGAGGCCGGGCAGCCTTACAAGACGTATCAAAAAGCATACCTCGAAGCCCGGGCGGACCGCCTTCGTTCTTCCTTGATCGCGACACATTCGGAAGAAGAAATCCGCGCCCAGGTCGAGGCCCTTCGACGGACCCCCCTACGAATCAAGGAAATTCGTCCGGCTCTTACGGGGCGGGTGGAGAGATGCCTTACCTGTCATGACGGAATCGAAGAGATCAGCCCGTCTCATCCCGTGGATGCGTTCGGTTGTGTCACCTGCCATGGAGGGGACGGTCGAGGAGTGACGGTGGAGATTGCTCATCGAGGGCTCATCGGGGGGCGTAACCCGTCGGACCTGGCGGTGATCGAGCAGACCTGCGCCAAACCCGGGGGGCAATGTCATGCCGGGAGAACCTTTTCCGTCCAAAATTCGGCAGACCGGGTTCGATCGGGTGTCATGGCCACCATGAGCGGAGTCATTGCCAGCCTCCGATACTCCTGGGCCGCGCAGCCATCCTCCATCGCTCGCTATGCTTCCGTAGGGGTCAAGGCCTCGAAGGGGGGAACCGGCAACCGGATCGCCGGCTTGCTCACCATTCCCCTGATGAGTCCAATTCCCGGGATCAACCCGACGGATGCCCGGGGGTTCCCCATTCAATTTTCGGGAGAAGCAGCGGACGATCAATGGCGCAAGTTCTGCGCCCGATGTCACCTTTGGAACAAACGGGAAGAAGGCCCCTCGGCCCACTCTTCGGGTTGTGCGGCATGCCACGCCCTCTACAACGCCGATGCCACCTACGAGGGGATGGATCCGACGTTGCCGAAGGACAAGCCGGGCTATGCACGCCAACATCGGCTCACGACCCACGTTCCCGTGGAACAGTGTCTGAGGTGCCATAATCGGTCCGGACGCATCGGATTGTCGTTTACGGGCTTGCAGGAAGCTGATGGGTACGGCACGCCCTATCGGCAGGGACGCCCCGACCTCGAGGCCTTGTCCGGGGGAAGAGACGTCCGGCGCCTTGTTCCGGACGTCCATTTTGAAAAGGGACTGGCCTGCGTGGATTGCCATACGGGAAACGATGTCATGGGGGACGGCCGAATCTACAGTCACATGCGAGACCAGGTCGAGATCCGCTGCACGGATTGCCATGGTACCCCCAGCGATCCGCCGCCGACCAGGCTCCAAGGGGCGGAGGACGAAGAGGCCCTTTGGCGGGCAAGGACCCTGAAGCTTCCGGGCATCGAAGGAAAAGAGGTCGGTCTGACCCAGAGGGGAACCCCCCTGCTGAACCTTTGGAAAGAAAGCGACCGGATGATCCTGCAGGGAAAGCTGGATCAAAAGGAACACCCGTGTCCCGTCATTACGGGAAGCATCACTCATCGCATTCCCGGCCATGGACCGGATCGAATGGAATGCTCGGCGTGTCATACCCGGTGGGCCCCTCAGTGTTATGGATGCCATGATTACCGTCGGCAAGGGGAACCCATGCTCGATTCGATGTTGGGCATCAAAACGGCCGGGATGTGGCAGGAGACCAGAGACTACTACCGCTTTGAAAAACCCGTGTTGGGGGTCAACTCCCGCGGACGGGTATCCGTCTTCATGCCCGGCTGCCAGGTGGTATACACGGAGCTCGGCCCGGATCATCAACCGGTGCCGGGCCGGGACAAAATGGTTTTTCGAGGGCCCGGCCTTGAACATGGGATTGTTTCCACCCCGATTTCTCCTCATGCCACACGCACGGAAGTTCGATCCTGCCGGGAATGTCATGCCGATCCCAAAACCCTTGGACTGGGCCGGGGGTTTTTCACAGCCGGTCGAAACTGGGACGAGAATTCCTTCACTTCCCTTGTAAAACCGGAAATCAATCCCATGGGATTTGCCTGGGAGACCCTCGCGGACCCTCGAGGCCGCCCCCTGGCGGCGTCGACCCATCCGGGAGCGAGGCCTTTCAACCAGGAAGAATTGAAGAGAATCCTTCGGGTTGCTCCCTGTCTCCCTTGTCATGGTCGATATGACGACCCCATATGGGAAAACCCTCGAGAGGCCTTTGAACGTGCTCGACTGCCGGAGCACCAGGAAAAGGTTGCAAGGGTTCTTGAGGGGGCTCCATGAGGACCGCATCCATCGCCCGTTTGATTGTAGGGTTCGGTATTCTCTGCCTTAGTTCCGCGGCCTTCGGAACTTCCTCTTGTCTTACCTGCCACAAGGAGATCCGGGGAATGGGCGGAAGTCATGCCCTGAGTTGCTCGGAATGCCACCTGGGCAGAGAGGATCTGCCGGAAAAGGCGGGTGCCCACCAGGGACTGGTTCCCAATCCTTCCGATTTCACCCGCCCTCATTTCCCCTGCGGCCGATGTCATCAGGACCAGATCCGCTGGGTGAATCGCACCCTCATGAGGACCGCCGCGGGAATCGTCAATCAAACCCGCTTCCTCTGGGGAGCTCAACCGGACCCGGGAGCCCGTTTTGGGGTTGTCGACGTGGATCACCTCAGGCTCTTGCCGGAACAAGAAGCCTCGGGGGCTTTGGTGGACGATTTGTTGCGGCGTCGATGCCTGCGTTGCCACCTCGGGACATCGGGGAGTATTGCCTCGGGGAGCTTTCCCGGTGAGATTCCCGTGGAAGGGGCGGGCTGTTCCGCATGTCACGTGATCCGTGGAAACCGTGGGACGGCAAAGGAAGACCCATTGCCTCCACCCGGAACAAAGGGAGGAGGCAAGACCCACCAGATCACCACGGCCGTTCCGACATCCCAATGCCTTCAGTGTCATCGAGGAAACTACGTGGGATCGGATTACGTGGGGCTTTTTGAGCGGGACCATTCGGCCGCGTATAATTTTGATGCGAAGGACCCTGATCGGCCGCCTCAGCTCTACACCCACGCCTACCATCACCTCCTGCCGGATGTGCACCATGAACGAGGGATCCATTGCATCGACTGTCATCCGGTGGAGGAAATCATGGGGGAAGGGAGCGTTCATTCCCATGCCGGGGAACAGGTGGGAGTCCGTTGCACGGATTGCCACGGTCGCCCGGGCAAACCTCCGGTGCCTCGAGAGGTGGCTTCCTCGGATCAGCGAGCGTTAAGAGCGGCGAAGCTGAACCCATCCTACGATCTTTTCCAGGGTCAAAAGGTTCTCACAACCTCAAAGGGGCATCTTCTAACGAGTACGTTCGAGAGGGATGGAGAATGGTTTTTGCTCTCCAAGGCCGACGGAAGGGTTCACAAAATTCCGCTCCTGGGACGGAGTCCCCCGGATAAAACTCCTTTGGATCATCAAATCTCCGAGCACATGGAGCGCATGGAATGTTCGGCATGTCATGGAGCATGGACTTTTCGGGATCTGGGGTTTCATTTGGTTCGCCTGGACCGGGCGGATTATAATCCCTGGGCCTGGTTGACACGGCAGGGAGACCCCCAAGCGGAGGATCTCCTGGAGAAAAACCTGCTGAAACCCGAGGACCGGTGGGACCCTCCCGCTTCCCGGGATTGGCTTACCGGGGCGTCGAGGCCGGGAATCTGGCTTGCCGGTTATTCCTTGCGGCGGTGGGAGGGTCTCGTCCTGGGAGTGAACGAGCGAGGAATGGTGAGCGCCATGAGGCCTCAGTACCAGTATTGGGTCAGCTGGGTGGACGGGCAGGGAAAGGTTCTCATGGATTCCGTCATTCCCCGGGCCGGTGACGGGCGCCCCGCGACGGCATGGAATTCCTACACCCCCCATACCATAAGAAGGCAGACGGCGGCCTGCTGGGACTGCCACGACAATCCCGGGAGCTTGGGACTGGGGCAGGGCCTTCTTCGGGAAAAAGACGGGAAGACCGTTCCGCTCACCAGGCCCTGGGAGGATGGACTGGGAATCCATTTTGAGCTGGATCAGGTGATCGATTTCCTTGGGAGGCCCCTACAGCGCACCGTTCGACCGGGCAGTCGCTTTTTGGGGGAGGAAGCGATCCCCCGGATGTCTGCCGGGAACCCCCGGTATATGCGTGACCTCTTGAGATATTACGAAGGCAAAGAAGCTTACGGAGACCCGGCCGGGTTTACAGGCCCCAAAAGGTGAGGAACGCGAAAGCCCCGCCGAGAACCCAGAATGCGATCTGATGGATTCCCCAATAATACAGCCGGCGGGGAATTTCCTCTCCGGCCCTGGGCAGCCAGGGCAGAAAGGTGATAAGGGCGAGAATGAGAAGGGGGAAAAAGATGCCCGCCAACAAGGGGGGGAAATAACGGAGAAGCACCTGGAGCCAAACGACCAACCAGGGCGCAGAAACTTCTCCACCGGCCTGAGGCTCCAGCCCCAGGGGAGCATAGCCGACCGGGGAGATCAACGACACCGCCATGAGGGCTACCGACAGGAACAACATGCAAAGAAATTCCCTGGCAACGAGCTCCCGGCGAGCTACTTGCTTTACGGTGAGTCCCGACATCCCGCTTCTTCTCCGATTCCGTCATCGTTTGAAAGAGACGACTTGCTCAAGAATTGAATCTAACCGCTTTGGGATTATAGGTCATTGAATTCCGAAATAAAACCTCCGGAGGCAGGGAACAGGAGACGCCGGGTCTTCCTGGCGATAGGTTCCGCCTTGATAGGGCTGGCCTCGGGGGGGATTCTGTGGATGATCGGTTCGTTTCTTTCCGGGTCTCGGAATCGATCGGAGCCGGACCCTGTTCATTTTGGGAACCCGGACACCTATCCCGTAGGCAGTGTCGCCGCCCGCGGGAGGGTGGTCCTTCTGAGGGATGAAGAGGGGTTCTGGGCGGTTACCGCCATCTGCACCCATCTGGGATGTCAGCCCACATTCGTTCCCCAAGAACACCGGTTTGTATGTCCTTGCCATGGGAGTCGTTTCGATCCCGAAGGTCGGGTATTGTCCGGTCCGGCAACCAAGAATCTGTCCCTGGCAACTATCCGCTTGGATTCCCAGGGGTTTCTTGTAGCGTACCCCGCCGAAAAGGCACAACTTGGGGATAGGTTTCGCCCGTGAGACTCGATTCTTTTCTGGAGCACATCCATCCCGCCCGGCTTTCTGCAGATCGAATTCGCATCCGTGCCACCTTCTGCCTGGGAGGAGTCGCTTTTTTTTTCTTTATGGCCTTGGTTCTCACGGGGTTGCTGCTGGCCGTCTACTATCTTCCCACCCCCGAGGGGGCGAGGGAGGGACTCCATGATCTGAACTACGTGATTCCTTTTGGGCGACTCATGCGGTCCGTCCATTTCTGGGCCGGGCAACTGATGTTGCTTGCGGTGTTGTTTCATATGGCGAGGGTCGTGGCCGCTCGGGCCTACATGCCCCCCCGGCATCTCAATTGGCTGGTGGGTGTGGGCCTCCTGGTCCTGGTGGCGGCCCTGGACTTTTCGGGATATGTATTGCGTTGGGATTCTCAGAGTTTTTGGGCGGCCCAAGTCATGACCCAGTTATTAGGACAGATTCCCGCCGTTGGAGATGCGCTGCAACAATTATTGGTGGGAGGACCCCGGATGGGAGAAGCGGGTTTGCTGCGATTCTATGTCTTGCACTGCCTCGCCGGTCCCGCCCTCTTGTTGGCTTTGATCTTTTACCACTTCTGGAGAGTCCGAAAAGATGGGCGGGCCAAGCAAGCCCTCTGATGTCTTCTCCTGTCCGGGTTGTCTCGATACAGAGATGTCACATGACAGGATGTGTATCCCGAGACAGGGGTGCAATGGTTTGAAGGGACGGCAATTGGAAGAAACCGGCCAATTCTTACATTGCCGTTGTCCCGTGATCTGGCACCGAATTTGTTAAGAACTACGGCGAGGCTGCGGGCTTCGGTCCATGCTCTCGGTGCGATCGGGAAGAGTTTCGGCTTGACGGGAAAGGCTCTGTCAGAGAATCTTAATAAGATTTCAATAAGGTTGTGTCTAATGCAGGAATTTTTCCTCTAGGGAACTCCTCGGATGCGCTGGAAGGCCGACGGCAAGGTTCCTTCCTTGGCAGGCGGATGGATTGCGGGGGGGTTCGTGTACCCGGAAAGGAGAAAAGGCGAATGAAGTTGAAAAAGGTTCTTTTGATTGGTTTGTTCGTATTTCTGGGGATAGGAGCGGCCTGGGTGATTACGGGAGTCAGCCAGACGACTCCTCCCGCATCACAAACCGCCCCGGTGGAAACAAAAGAAAAGGCCAAAACACCTCCTCCCGCGGATGCCCAAAAGGCTACTGCTCCCACTTCGGAAGCCCCCGGTTCCGTTGCGGTTCCGGCAACGGGAGAAGCCCCGCCTCCCCGTAAGTTTAGCCCCAGCGAGGGATGTTAGTTCTTCCGGACGGGAAATTCCTTACCATGTGGGGTTGCAAGAAGTCTTACGGTTGGGAAACCTATCCCGCCGATTCCATAGAGGGGAGCTTCCGATTCTTTGGAGGCTCCTCTTTCTCTTCTGATCCCGACCCATGAGATCCCCCCCTCGTTCCTCCCGTATCCGGGTCCCCGACTCCTTTCCGAAGAAGTCCTAGAACCCAAGTCCTCCCTTGACCTCTTGGCGGTCAATCAGTTATTTGCAGCGGGAATCGGCCCCTTAGGTCTTGAGGGGCAAGGCTCGAGTCTTTTCCGGTCCGGTCCGGGTGTTCGCGATTTTATGGGTCCTGCTTTTCCGATGCTTCATCGGGGAAAGGGAAAACTTTCGGAATGACAAAAATCGTTTCCCATTCCTTTGAGGAATATCTCAAGCTCTTGGAATCCTTCCACGGCAATGCGGCCCCGGGGCTTATCATCGGCGGTTTCATGGTGGATCTGGCGTTGAAACATCTTCCGGAAGGAATCCTGTTTGATGCCGTCTCGGAAACCCCGGCCTGTTTGCCCGATGCCGTCCAGATTCTGACTCCTTGTACGGTGGGAAACGGATGGCTCAAAGTGATGAACCTGGGGCGGTTTGCCTTGAGTCTCTACGACAAATACAACGGTCGGGGAGTGCGGGTGTTTCTGGATCCGAAGAAATTGGAGGCATGGCAGGAAATCAAGACCTGGCTTTTCAAACTGAAAGCAAAATCGGAACAGGATAAGGATCGTCTGCTGGCGGAAATCAAAGAGGCCGGCACGGAAATTCTGGGGATCCAGCCCGTTCAGGTGCAATCCTCCCTTCTGAAGAAGAAGAGCCGGGGGCGAATCGCCAATTGTTCCCTGTGCGGCGAACCCTATCCCGTCAGCGACGGCGGGATATGCAGGGCTTGCCAGGGAGAAGGCCCCTACGTGATCCAAGAATCCCGGGAACAAAACATCGACGGACCCATGCTGAAGGTGGTGGCCCTGGAAGATGCCGTCGGGAAGACGGCCCTGCACGACATGACTTCCATCCTCCCCGGTCAGAGCAAAGGGCCGGCGTTCCTTCACGGTCAACGCATCACCATAGGGGATCTTTGTCGCCTCCAGCAGATGGGCCGACAGCGAATTTATGTGCAGGAAGAGAATCCGCTTCAATCGGAATGGGTCCATGAGAACGACGCCGCCCTCGCTTTCGCCGAGGCGATGGCCGGAGAAGGGATCACCTTCAAGACCCCCCCCAGAGAGGGGAAGATTAATTTCTTTGCCGATCGAGACGGCCTGTTTCACGTGGAAGAAGAACGCCTGGAGCGATTCAATACGATTCCCGGAGTCATGTGTGCCTCTCAGAAGGGATACAACCTGGTGGACCGGGGGAGGGGTTTGGCCGGGACCCGAGCCATCCCCCTGTTCCTGTCCAGGACCGTTTTCGAAAAGGCCATGGCCGTCCTGGACGACGGACCCCTGTTTCGGGTGCTTCCCGTGCGCGAGGCCAAGGTGGGCATCCTGGTCACGGGGAGCGAAGTATTCCAGGGGCTTGTCGAAGACAAGTTCATTCCCATCCTCACCACCAAGATCGAAAAATTCCGCTGTCGCGTAATTCGATCCCTCATTGCCCCGGACGATCGGGATGCCATTCGCGACGGAGTCAAAGAAATCCTGGCTTCGGGGGTTGATCTGCTCGTGACCACCGCAGGACTTTCCGTGGACCCCGACGACGTGACCCGTCAAGGATTGATCGACGCCGGGGCTACGGACCTTCTCTATGGAGCTCCCATCCTGCCGGGGGCCATGACTCTGCTGGCCCGCATCGGACAGGTCCAGGTGATGGGAGTTCCCGCCTGTGCTCTTTATTTCAAAATTACCAGCTTCGATCTCCTGTTTCCCCGGCTTCTTGCCGGACTAACCGTTACACGTCAGGACCTGGCCAAGATGGGGCACGGAGCTTTTTGCATGGAGTGTAAGACCTGCACCTTTCCTAAGTGCCCCTTTGGCCGGTAGCCGCACTCTTCAACCCTTCCCCTCCTCGTCTCCCCCCTCCGTCTCACGACTGCCCGGAAATCTTTCCGTGGTCTAAACTTTGCTACGATTTCCTAGTTTTGAGGTCTGAAACCGGCCTCCGGTTTTTGCGCTTCAACGGAAGGGGCCCGCCACCCGGTCGCTCCGTTGAATGGTTGACCGTAGAGCTTCTCGGTTGATTGCCTTCTGTGAAATAGTTATATCCTGCTGGAATCGGATGTTAGAAAGAATTTAGAAGAACTTCTCCTGGGAACGGGGGAAAAAGGAAGCGACCGAAATATCCATGATGCCCATCCCCTCAAAAGCCGTTCCGGAAAGTCGGAACCTCGATTTGCAAGGCTTCGTTTTGGGACATGATGGAATTCCAGGTGTGCGCCTCGAGGTCAATAGGATACAGGAGAGAAAATTATGGGAGTAACCCGAAGGGATTTCCTCAAGATTGCCGGTGCAACCGCAGGTGGAGGTATTGCCGGTTCTCAGTTCGTTCCATCCTTGAAGGCGATGGAAAAAGCATCCCGTTCAAAAGAAACCAGGGTCCCCGTGTTTTGCGAGATGTGCCACTGGACTTGCGGGGCCTTGGCCACGGTGAGGGATGGGAAGGTGGTGAAGCTGGAAGGAAATCCGCTCACCCCCAACAGCAGGGGAAAGCTCTGCGGAAGAGGGAACGGAGGAATCGGCCTCCTGTATGATCCCGATCGGGTCAAAACTCCTTTGATTCGTGCCGGAAACCGGGGGGACGGAAAATACAAGAAGGCCTCCTGGGACGAGGCCCTCAATTACGTGGCCGAAAAGCTCGAGCACATAAAAAAGAACTACGGCCCTGAAGCCGTCAGCCTGTTTTCCGTCGGATCTACCGGCAAACACCTCCTGACCTTGGTGGCGGCCTATGGCAGCCTCAATTTTGCCCAACCTTCCGGGAACCAGTGTCGAGGGGCCCGGGAGGTCGGGTACATCTTGACCTACGGAGACACCCCCGGTTCTCCGGAACGGTTGGACCTGGCCAACAGCAAAGTGATCGTGTTGTTCGGATCTCACCTCGGCGAGAATATGCACAACTCCCAGGTTCAAGATTTTGCCAACGGACTGGGCAAAGGAGCCAAGCTGATCGTGGTGGATCCCCGGTTCTCCACGGCAGCAGGAAAGGCCCACTACTGGCTTCCCATCAAGCCCGGGACGGACATGGCCCTCATCCTTGCCTGGACCAACATCCTCATCCGTGAGGGGCTTTATGACAAGGCGTATGTGGATGCCTATTGCATCGGTTTCAATGAGCTCGCCGAGGAGGTTTCCCGATACACTCCGGAATGGGCGGAGAAGGAAACCGAAATCCCCGCAGGTCTCATCGTGGAAACGGCCCTGGAGATCGGAAGATATAAGCCATCGGTCATGATTCATCCGGGGCGGCATTCCTCCTGGTACGGCGACGATGTCCAACGATCTCGCGCCATGGCCATTCTCGGTGCCGTTTTGGGCACATGGGGGCGCGAGGGCGGCATCTATCTTCCCACCAAGGCATCCATGAAGAAGGTCATCAAGGAAGATTATCCGGAGCCCCAGAAGGGCCCCATTGTCGAGCTGTGCAAATACCCCTTTGCCATCAAGCAGGGCCTCATCCTGGGTTCCACAACCGCCATTCGGGAGGCAACCCTCACGGAACAACCCTATCCCGTCAAGGGGTGGATCGTCCTGGGGGCCAACGTCGTCAAGGCCATGCCCAACGAGAAGGAAACCCTGGAGGCCATCAATAAGCTGGACCTGCTCTTGACCATCGAGATCATGCCCCTGGAAACGGCAATGGTTTCCGATGTCATCCTGCCGTCGGCATCGTACCTGGAACAGGCCGAGGAGCTGGAGATCAAGAAGGGAAGGTCCCTGTTTGTGACCATGGGCAGGGCGGCGGTACCCCCCATGTACGAGAGCAAGGACGGGTATACCATTGCCCGGGAGATTGCCAAGCGAATCGGGGTCGGGGATTTCTTCCCGTGGGAAACCCTGGAAGAAAAGAACAAGTTCCAGTGTCAGGCCCTCAACCTCGACTATGAAGAGCTCAGCGAAAAGGGATGCATCGTGATCCCCAACACGGACAGTCCTTATATCACGCCGGAAAATCAGCCGGTTTTCAAAACTCCCTCCAAGAAAATCGAACTGTATAGTGCTCAGCTGGCAGCAAAAGGATTTGACCCCATCCCCAAGTACACCCCCCCGCAGCAACCCCCAGAGGGCCATTTCAGACTGGTTTACGGCAGAAGCCCGGTCCTTTCCTTCACGAGAACCTGCAACAACCCGATCCTCACTGAGCTTCACAACGAGAACAGCATCTGGGTCAACGCCAAGAAGGCACGAGAGTTGGGCATCAAGGAGGGAGAGTATGTGGTCCTGGAAAACCAGGACGGGGTCAAAAGCAACAAAATACGGGCAAAGGTTACCCAGAGAATCCGAGAGGATTGCGTGTACATGGTGCATGGTTTCGGCAGCGAACTCAAAGGCCTCCGCAACGCTTACCGCAAGGGTGCAGACGACCAGGGACTGATTACAAGGTACACCATTGATCCTATCTCCGGGTCTACGGGACTGAGAGTGAATTTCGTCCGGATTCTGAAGGAGGCCTAAGAATGCCAAGATATGCCATGGTTATAGACCAGAGAAGGTGCGTCGGCTGTATGGCCTGCATCGTTGCGTGCAAAAATGAAAACGCCGTGCCGGCGGAACATTATAGGACGAGGGTGGTGGAAGTCGTGGAGGGAGAATTCCCCAATCTCCGAATGGAGTTGCGTTCAGAGCTTTGCAACCACTGCGACAATCCTCCTTGTGTGTACAATTGTCCCACCGGAGCTTCCTACAAGAGCAAGGATGGAACTGTTCAGGTCGATCGAGACAAGTGCATCGGCTGCAAAGCTTGCGTTGCCGCATGCCCTTACAATGCCCGCTATATGGACCCCAAGGAAGGATACGCGGACAAATGCACCTTCTGTGAACACAGGGTTCGGGAGGGGAGGGAGCCCGCGTGTGTCGCAACCTGCATTGGAGGCTCCCGCATTTTTGGGGACCTCGACAATCCCAAGAGCGCAGTCAGCCGGATCCTCAAAGAGGTAAGCGCCCATGTCTTATTGAAAGAGGCCGGAACCCAACCTCGGGTATTCTATGTCAGAAGACTGAGCAGGCCAGAATAGGAGCTTCTCATGGAGATCACAATCACAGGAACCAATGCTTTGACTTACCCGAGCCTGCATATCTGGAATTGGATGGTTGCGGTGGATCTCTTTTTTGGGGGACTCGCTGCAGGCTTGCTGATCATGTCGGCCATCGTCAACCTCACCGAGGGGAAAGACAAGGTGGCTTGCGTGAAAGGTCCCCTGGTTGCACCTTTCTGCCTCATGATCGGTGCCTTCTTCATCTGGTTGGATCTTGAGCGGCCCTTCAACTTTTTTCAGATCATGTTCACCTTCCAACCAAGCGCTCCCATGTCCTGGGGCGCATGGGGAATCACCCTGATCATTCCTTTGAGCTTCCTCTACGGCCTTTCCACGGTTCCGGCGGAGTATAAGCACTGGCTGAGATTCGAGTTTCTCAAAAAGCTCTCCGATCGTTTGAACCCGTACATGAAACCCCTTGCCCGGATCAACTTCGTCCTGGGGGTTTTCCTCGGCATTTATACGGGGATTCTCCTCAGCCTCTTTGTTGCGAGACCCCTATGGAATTCCGCCCTGCTCCCGCTGGTCAGCCTGAGCTCCTCCATCGCCACGGGGGCGGCGTTGAGCGCCATCATCGCCAGGAGAATTACCTCGAAGATCTTTTTCTCAAGGGCGGTGGTTTGGCTCCTGGGCGTCCAACTGGTGATTATTGCTCTTTTCTTCTTCTCTCACCTCACGTCCACTGCTCCCCAGAGGGAGTCGGTGATGCCTTTCTTTTCGTTCACCAACGAGTATTTCTGGTATGGTGCCTCCACGGTTTTCTTTGCTCTGCTGCTGCCTCTGGGGTTGGTTCTGGGACTCGTCCGGACCAAGAAAGATTACGGACTGGAACCTTCCGGTGCCGCGTTGCTTCGCCTGAAAGTCAGCTCTTTCATGGTGCTCATAGGAGGTCTCATTATTCGGCTTGCCATTTTATACGCCGGCCAGTTGAGCAAGTTGGCCTAACAGAAGGGCGATACGGGACTCAATCCTGCACGGCCTGCTCGAAGAACGGCCGGAGCCGTGCAAAACGGCTCCCATCCGAGAAGGGCATCGCTTTTCGCATGTCGTCATCCTCTCGCCCGTCCGATTGAGTTTTCCAAATGCTCAGACAAAACAGGGAGGGGAATTTGTGAGCCCGCTGGTTCAGATCCTGGGGCAGGAAAAAGCTTTTCCCGCCGATGAAAATGCAACCCTTCTGGATGTGCTCCTTGCCACAGGGTTTTCGGTTTCCGCCGATTGCGGGGGAAAGGGGAGGTGCGGCCGGTGCAAGGTTAAAGTCGTGGAAGGATCCACGGGGCTTCCTCCCTCCCAAACGGAAATGCGCCGCCTGAGTGAAGAGGAAATTGCCGCGGGCTTTCGATTGGCCTGTCAACAGAAGGTCGCGGAAGGTCTCGTTCTGGAGGTCGTCGAGGAGATCTATCGCCAGGAGGTGTACAAGAGGCTGGGAATTGGAATCGGGAAGCCCTTGCCCCTGGCACCCCATGTCCGGAAGGTCCCGTTGCCCGAAGGAAAAGGTCTGGAAGACGCCTTCGAGGAATCGGGCCTTTCCGGGGATATCGACTGGGCCGCAGTGCTTTCCGATGCGGTGGACCCCCGTTTTCTTCGAGACTTCGATTCCGACCCGTCCGATTCCCGTCCCCCTCACTACCAAACCGCATTGGCAAACGATTCCGGAAAGGTGATCGGCCTTTGCCGTCCCAACGCCGAACTGCACGGGATCGCCGTGGACCTGGGAACCACAACCATTGCGGTCTATCTGTGCAACCTCGAGACGGGGGAGATTCTCGGGGTCGAGACGGCACGAAACCCCCAGGTCTCTTACGGTGCGGACGTGATGAGCCGGATCAAGGCCTCCCAGGACCCCCGAAACGCCGCGCATCTCCAGGAGCTTGCCCGAAAGACCGTCAACTCTTGCATCACCACCATATCCCGAAGGCATGAGTTGCCCTTGAAGTCATTGGTGGACGCAGTCGTGGTCGGAAACCCCACCATGATCCATCTCCTCCTGGGGGCCCACGCCCAAGGCCTGGCCGTCGCTCCATACCGTCCCATTTTTCATTCGAGCCTTGCGGTCCGAGCCAGAGACCTGGGTTTCTCTCTCCATCCCGGCGCCGCGGTCCACACATTGCCCCTTCCTTCCGCCTTTGTCGGGGCGGATACCGTGGCCGCATGGCTGTGGGCGGAACGGGAGATCGAGGATCGATCCACCCTGCTCCTCGACCTTGGGACCAACGGGGAGATGGTATTGTCCGCAAAGGGCGGCCTGTGGGCCACCTCCTGCGCCACCGGACCCGCCTTCGAAGGGGCTACCCTCACCTGCGGCATGGCTGGCATCCCGGGAGCCGTCGAGAGAGTGCATTTCAAAGCAGCAAAACCCGTTTTGAAGATCATCGGAAGCTCAACGGATCCGCGTATTCGTCCTCGAGGGATTTGCGGGTCCGGAGCCATGTCCGTTCTTGCCGTCCTTCTCCAAGAGGGAATCCTTCGCCCCGACGGCGGGTTCGAGATTGCCTCCGGACACAAGCTCCTTCAATCAACCCCCCGGGGGGTCCACTTTGTCCTGGCTTCCGCCAAAGAGTCCGCCTCGGGAAAACCCGTGGTTCTCCACCAGAAGGATGTTCGGGACCTTCAGTTCGCAAAGGGCGCCGTCGCAACCGGCATCCGGTTCCTTTGCGATGCCGCCGGGATCGATGCTCCCGAAAGAATTCTCCTTGCCGGGGCCTTCGGAAACGTGATTGATCCCGAAGACGCCTTAACCATTGGCCTGATTCCCGAGGTCCCCCGGGAAAACATCCGGGGGATTGGAAATGCGGCGGGGCTGGGTGCCTGCAAGGCCCTCCTCGACATCGGCGCTCGAAAGAGAGCCCGGGACCTCCTGCGGGAAATCCGGGTGGTGGAACTGGGAGGAGCTCCCGGATTTAAAGAAGCGTTTTTTGCCAACCTTTCCTTCCCCCGTCCGGACACCGCACCCCGGAAGAACCGGTCCGTTCAACCGCGCCCCGGAAAGTCCTCCCCCTCATGAAACGGATGTTCCTCCTCTGCATACTTCTGGGGGCGGCGTTTTCGGCACCCCATACGCAGGCGGATTTTGAAGCGGGGATGAAGGCCGCCGAGGAAGGAGCCCTCGCCGACGCCTTCGAGGAATGGATGATCGATGCGCAACAACGGGGAGATCCCCGATCCCAGTTCCAACTGGGACTTGTGTTCGATCGAGGACTGATCGGCTTGCAGGACGATCATGAAGCGGCCCAATGGTACCGGCTCGCCGCCGACCAGGGACACGCCGAAGCCCAGTACCGCCTGGGACTTCTCTATTATTTCGGCCAGGGCGTGGAGCAAAATCAGGAACAGGCCCTCAGATGGTTCCAAAAGGCCTCAGAACAGGGGAACGAAGACGCCGGGGTCTTTCTTCGCATGATGGGCAGTAAATGCGATTTTCCCTAAATTTTGGCCCTTAAAACACCCTTCCAGGAAAACCCAGCCCCCGCAACACGGCCTTCGGATTTTTCCCCATGAAAAAATTACCCCCCTCCCCCTTGGGAGGAAGGGGAAAGGGGGGCGGGCTGGTGGGGAACACCAGCAACCGATGGAAACCGTCTTCTCGTGAGGAGGGTCCTCAGAACCCTGCGCTTACCCCCGCGCCTCCGCCTCCCACGATCTTGAAGAGCGTGAGCGAGATGGCGGGAATAAAGGCAATGGCCAGCCATGCGAGGCAAACCCCGATCAGGAAGGGAGGAATCCACTTGATGATCTTGCCGTACGGAATTCCCGTGATTCCCGAAGCCACGAACAGGTCCAGCCCGAAGGGGGGCGTGATGAATCCCAGGGACAACCCCACGATGAACACCAGGGCGAAATGGTACGGGTTCATCCCTATGGAAGCGGCGATGGGAGCAAAGATCGGCGACAAGATGATACACACCGAGATGGATTCCATGATGCAGCCGAAGAATACCAGGGCCGCCATCATGGTCAGGAGCATCAAGGTCGGAGACTGGAAGGTGTGGATGAGGTCCGAGACTCCTTCATGAACCCCGATGATGTTGAACACCTGCTGCATGACGATGGAGATGGCAATGGTCGGGGCCAGCATTCCGTTGACCCGGCCGCTGGAGAGAAACACTCCCGGGATATCCTTCCACTTGAGTTGCCTCGTCAGGAACATCCCCGCCACAAGACAGTAGAACGCCACCACCCCCGCCGATTCCGTAGGAGAACTGTAGCCCCCGTAGATGAGAAACAGGATCAGAAACACGGCACCGATGCCGAACTTGGCATCCAGGAAAGCCTTGGCCGCATCTTTGAACACAAAGGGCCCCACTTCTCCCCATTGGTGTTTCCTGGACCAGTACAGGGCCGCGCCGGCAAGCCCGAGGCTCACGCAGACTCCCGGCCCCCAACCTGCCGTGAACAGATCGATGACGCTGAGGTTGGTCATGAACCCGTACACGACCATAAGAACGCTGGGAGGGATCAAGATCCCCACGATTCCTCCGGAGGCGGCGTTGGCTGCCGCGAATTCCACATTGTAGCCCTGCTTTTTCATCTCCGGGATCATGATGCGGCCGATGGTGGCCACCGTAGCCGAGTTGGACCCGGAAATGGCGGCAAACATGCTGCAGGTACAGATGGTGGCCAGGGCCATGCCCCCTCGAACGGGACGAAGGATGGCCGCAGCCAGGGCCGAGAGCTTGACGGCAATCCCTCCCGCCCCGATGAGGTCTCCCGTCAGGATGAAGAGGGGCATGGCCAAGAGGGCGTAACTGCTGATGCCCTGGTAGCTGGTGATCCCAATGTTGCTGATGGTAAACCCGATGGCCAGGGAGGCGAGGGTCGTCCACACGCCGATGCAGAGAAAAACCGGCACTCCCACCACGAAGAGGACAGCGGTAAGGCTGGTAATAAGCCAGAGCAAGGTTGATTCGTCCATGGATTCCTTCCTTTCCTAGAAAAAACGGTTTCGCCCCTGGGAAGCGAAGCCGTTCATTACCGGTCGTTTCCTGCTACACCTGGGTCTCGAGCCCCCCCTTGGGTTGCATCTGGAGCGGTTCCCCCGTTCTCATGGCGTGGATATCTTCCCAAACGCACTGAAATACCCGAAATACGATGATGGTGAAGGAAACGGGGATGCAGAGGGGCACGACCCACTGGGGGATCCATTCGGCCCCGTATACGAGGCTTCCGGCGCTATGGAGCCGTACGATCTGGAACCAGGAGAAATAGCCGGCGATGGCGGCAAAAGCAATCCAGAGGACATAATCCAGCATCAGGAGACAAAACTGAATTTCCCTCGGGAGTTTGTCCCGAAGGCTGCTCAGCCGCAGGTGGGCCCGCTCCTTGATGTTGTAGGAGCAACCCAGCCACGAGAACCATACAAACAGACTGATGCAGACGTAGTTCCCCCAGGCCCACTGGCTATGCACCAGGTTCCGGCGGATCACGTCGATGGCCATGATCATCATCATCATGAAATACATGGGAAATATGAGGACGTTTTCGATATTTTCGTCAAGGTAGGTAAGCCATTTTGGTTTTGCCATACGATCACTCCGTTTCCTTTTCCGTTCAATCCCCGTTTGCCCGGAACCCGCCCAGCTTTGTCGCGTGCAACCCCGAAAACTCCTTCGATCTTCGACTCACCCCCTTCAACCTTTGGGCGGCTGGGATGCAACCGTTTGTCCTCCCCGGTCTTCTTTTCGAGAAGATCGAGGTCCTTCCTTGTTTTAGGGCTACAGTGACATGGTCTGTAAAGAGACGGTATCGGCGGGAGTCTGATTCTGAGGTAGGACGATCACCCTTTGGCCGGGTAGGTTTTTGTCCTACAAAGAGTTTTCCGACTTCACTTCCTGGAGGCGGGATCCGTGGAGGAGGGGATTGCCTTCCCCCTCCTCTCCCTTCCCCGCTAACTGCCGACCGCTAATACGCGACCAACAGATACACCATGCACATGGTGACGGTGATCATCATGGGCCACCAGCACGTCTTCATGTATTCGACGAAAGAGATCTTGTAGCCCGCCTTTTCCGCCATCCCCACGGTGACCACGTTGGCGCTGGCCCCGATCATGGTGCCGTTGCCCCCGAGGCACGCCCCCAGGGCCAGGGACCACCAGAGCACGTTGTCCTTGGGCAGGCCGAAACTCTCGCTCAGGAAGAGCACGATGGGCAGCATGGTGGCGGTGAAGGGAATGTTGTCGATGAAGGCCGAGGCAACGGCCGAAACCCAGAGGATCAGGATCAC
>JARKQW010000302.1 GCA_029974695.1 Syntrophobacteraceae bacterium
CGTGAACCACCGAGACTTCATAGCCTCTCTTGGCCAGAAGCCGGGACATGTTGTTGGCAAAAGTCACCTCGTCGTCCACCAGGAGAATCTTCGCCTTACTCATTTGCACCCCCTCCTGTGCCGGCTCCCTTCAGACCCTCCCGTACGCTCTCCGGAAGTCTGAAGGGGAGAAACAGGATAAATTCCGTCCCTTTGCCCAGTTCACTTTCCACGGAGATGTGCCCTCCGAGCCGTTGAATGATGCCGTAGGAGATGGACAGCCCCAGACCCGTTCCCTTCCCCACCGGCTTTGTGGTGAAAAACGGGTCGAAGATCTTGTCCAGGTTCTCCCGGGCAATTCCGCTCCCGGTATCCGCCACCCGGATTTCCACCCCTTTTCCTTTCTCGTCCGTGCGCGTGGAGATCCGGACGGTCCCGTAGGGTTTTCCATCGTGGGCATCGATGGCGTTGTTGATGAGGTTGAGGAATACCTGCTGGAGCTGAGAAGGATCCGACTGGAGGGGTGGAAGGCCTTCTTCAAAATTCCTGGAAAACCGGATTCCGCTGGTTTGGGCCTTCTTGTGCATCAAGTCCACCACTTCCTGGAGGAACTTGTTGAGATCGACCATCTCGATGAGGGACTTGGTGCGGCGTGAGAACCGAAGCAGGTTCTGGGTGATGAGATTGCACCGTTGCACCTGGGTTTCCACCTGGTCCAGGGATTCGTCCAGCTGGGACTTGAATTCGGGGTCGAGGTTGGGCGTGTCTTCCTCGAGGTCCCGAACGACCTGGGCTTCCGTCAGGATGATGGCAAGGGGATTGTTGATTTCGTGGGCCACCCCCGAGGCGAGTTCGCCTACGGAAGCCAGTTTGCATGCCTGGTAGAGCTGCTTGTTCAACTGATCGGCCTCCAGGTCCCGCTTTCGAATGACCTTGATCATGTGCCCGGTGGTGATGAGCGACACCACCAGGATGGCCAGGGCGCTCAAAAACAGAAAGAGGAGAGAGGCAAGGTTGGCGTGATTGACGTCCCGGAAGGCCTCGGCGTAGTCCTGGCGGACCACCAGCATCCAGGGAGGTTCCTTCATCCAGGAGTAGGCGACCACCAGCCGGGGTGAAGCGTCCTCCTCCCCCAGGGCACTTCCCCCGAGGACCTGAACGCCGCTTTCTTCCCGAAACAGGTCCATAGGCAGGGAAGCCTGGCCCATGAGCAGACCGCCCAAACGGGGAGTGGTTTGGTAGATCCCTTCCCGGTTCAGGAGGAAGACTTCCCCCGTCTGGCCGATCCTCACGTTGCCAAACAGAGCGCTCAGAAACTCGTTGTAAATGGTGGCTCGAAGAAGCCACTTCCGGTCTCCTTCGGTGCGGGCCACCACGATGATGAAATGGGGGACCTTTCGAAACCCCAGGAACATGTCGCTGATGTAGACCCCCTTTTCCATCACCTCTTTGAACCAGAAGGTCCCGGAGTAATCATTGCCCATGAGGTCGTAGGGACCCACATAGGACAGGTGCCTTCCCCGGTCGTTGAGGACCCCCAGGTCCGTAAAGTAGGAGCCCTCCCGCTGGGAGATCTCGAAAATGGCGTCGAGGTTTTCCTTTCTGCTCAGATGTTCCACGGAGTGACTCTGGGAAAGGATTCGAAGGGTGGAAACCCGCTCCTTGAGGAAAAGCTCGACGATCTTTCGATGGGATTCCACCTGGGTCTGGAAATCTTCCACCATCCGGGAATAGCCGAACCGGGAGTAGTAGCGGTAGATTCCCCACCCGACCAGGATCAGGGGAACGATCGAACACAGGAGGGTCAAGGCGACAAAGCGCAGGTAGAGGGTGG
>JARKQW010000326.1 GCA_029974695.1 Syntrophobacteraceae bacterium
TTTTGCTGAATCTCTTTGAAAATGCTCACCACCTCGGGTACACTGATCTCGATTCTCATTGGGCGCTTTTCCTTTCTTTGAGGTTGTTGGGGAAACCCTCTTTTAATGGAAAAGCGCCTTTTTTCTACTGCTTACAATTTACACAAAAGATCTTACACTACCGGAGGGCCTGAGATCTTTCCCCCAAGGCCGCATTCCCCCAGGGCATGTGGCACATGAATCCGGTTTTGCCGGTCACCGACCCTCCATCACGCACCATGGATCGCCCTTGGAGACGAAGGTTTTGACGCTTCCACGGCTTTCGATTCCCGGGAAATGAGGCGCGATCACACAGGCCGGTTGGGACCGCGAGTCTAGAACCTTCTCCAACTCCGTCTCGTCTTGGATCACCGGAACATCTCGGTCAAGATAGTAGTTCACGGCCCCTCGAACGGCTTCGGTGGGAGTGTAGAGATAAAGGGGTCTCTCGGCGCACGGGGATTTCCCGTAATAGGCGAAAAGGGGTCTGAACGTGAACTTGTCGTTGTAGAGGGCGGCCAGGACAAATCCTGCAATCACAAGAACCAGGGAAACGAGGGCTGAAAAAGACAGCCAGATTCGGTCCCATGGAAATCGAGCGAGGATCGGGATCTCGGCCGTCGCCTTTCGCAGGAGCAGGGAAAGCAGGAGCGCAAAGGCCGGATAGAGAGGCAACAGGTAAACCGGCCTCTTGGATGCCGACAGCACGAGCAGCAGGAACGGAAACAGAATCCAGCAAACGAGGAACCGGGCATTCCTGTCAAGGACCGGCTTTTTCCGGTAGACCAGCATCAGAGCCGGGACGGCAGCCAGGAACACGGTCCAGGGAAGGAACTGTTCCGGCACCTTTCCGAAGTAGTAGAAGAAGGGGGCCAGGTGATCGCCCTGGGAGCCCGTGAACCTCCCGAAGGCGTTCACCTCCGCCACCGTCCGCACCGCCTCCATTCCGTAGTTCCCATAGATCTCGACAAGCCAGAAAAGCGCCGGAACCGCGGAAAGCAGGCACCCGAATCCAAGGGCCAGCCAGGATTTGAAATAGGGTTTCCGGTTCCACAGGCACTCGAGGACCAGCCAGAAAAAGAGGGCAACGGAAGGAACGGCAAGGCCCACCAGGGATTTGGTCAGGATTGCGAATCCCAGGGACAGGGAAAAGAGGAACCCGTACAGGACCCAACCCCCGGACGTTTCGCCCTCGTGGAGGATTCGGTAGACTTTGAAGAAACAAACCATGGCGGACACGATGAAAAAGCACAGCATCATGTCCACCAGGCAGCGGTTGGCGACGGCCCAGAACTCCCCGCATGTGGCCAAGATCGCTCCCGCCAGGAAGGAGTGAGGAGGGCCGAATCCCATCTCCCGTGCCAGCAGGAAGACGAGGAAAACGGACCCGAGGGCGCAGAGGGCCGAGGCAAGCCGAGATGCGAAAGGGTTCCTGCCCAGTACCTGGTAGAACCCCGCCGTAGCCCAGTAATACATGGGAGGATACTCGAGGAAGGGCTCGCCGTTCAACCGGGGCATCCAATAATCCCCGGTCCTTGCCATGGAAGCGGAAATCCCCGCCACCCGGGTCTCATCCACTCTCCAGAGCTCCTTCACTCCGATGGAACTGAAAAACAACAGGAAGGCCAGGGTCGCCAGAACGACCGCATAGGCCGAGTGGCCCTCCTTGAAGTTGAGCATAGACACCCCTCACCCGGACACCTGCACAGGGGTTTGAAATGGGCCCGACCTGCCGTTCGCGGACGCACAGGATCTCATCATTCGTTCGCTTGCCTTGCCATACGGCCGGTCCGGACCTCCTCGATCCAGGGGCGCCACGGACAAACGCTGGTGGTCCGACGGGCGCTCGCGGCACTTTAGCAGTATCCTCGAGGGTGTCAAACCCAGGAAAGAAAAACCCCCGACCCCGGGGAGGGGTGGGGGGTGATTCTTTTCTTTTCGGCTCCGGGCCGACAAGCGGACTACTTGATCAACGGCACGATCAGCAGGGCCACGATGTTCACGACCTTGATCATGGGGTTGATGGCCGGGCCGGCCGTATCCTTGTACGGGTCGCCTACGGTGTCGCCCGTGACGGCCGCTTTGTGGGCATCGGACTTCTTGCCGCCGTACATGCCGTCTTCGATGAACTTCTTGGCGTTATCCCAGGCGCCGCCGCCGCTGGTCATGGCAATGGCCTGGAAAAGACCCGTGATGATGGCGCCGATGAGGACCCCGCCCAGGGCTTCTTTTCCCACCAGCAGACCCACCAGAAGAGGTGCGGCCACGGGGATCAGGGCCGGAAGCATCATTTCCTTGATGGCGCTCTTGGTCACGATGTCCACGCACTTGCCGTACTCGGGCTTGGCGGTTCCTTCCATGATTCCGGGGATTTCACGGAACTGGCGCCGTACTTCCTCGACCACGCCTCCGGCTGCTTTGCCCACGGATTCCATGAGCAGCGACCCGAAATAGTAGGGCAGGAGGCCTCCGATGAAGAGGCCGACGATGACCTTGGGATCGGAAAGATCGAAGGCCAGACCGGCGGCAAAAGACCGGGAATATTCGGCAAAGAGCACCAGGGCGGCCACACCGGCCGAAGCGATGGCGTATCCCTTGGTGACGGCCTTGGTGGTGTTGCCCACGGCATCTAGGGGATCGGTGACGGCGCGAACGCCTTCGGGAAGTTCCGCCATTTCGGCGATCCCGCCCGCGTTGTCGGTGATGGGACCGTAGGAGTCAATGGCCACCACGATTCCCGTCATGGATAGCATGGCCACGGCCGTCAGGGCGATGGCAAAAAGGCCGACGCCGGGATTGCCCGCGAAACCGCCGCCCAGGCTGTAGGCCCAAATGATTGCGCCGCAGATTACGATGGCGGGGGGAGCGGCGGCTTTCATGCTCACCGCAAGGCCCGCGATGACGTTGGTGCCGTGGCCCGTGACGCTAGCCGCGGCAATGTGCTTTACGGGACTGAAGCTCTTGGAAGTGAAATACTCGGTGATCATGACGATCAAACCCGTCAGGATCAGGCCGATGACGGCGATGATGAACACGCCCATGGGGGAGAAGGCCTGCTCCACGCCGGGGAGCTTCAGGAACCAATCGGAAGCGAAGTAGAAGGCGCCTGCCGCCAGGATGCCGGCAACGGCCAGGCCCTTGTAGAGTGCGCCCATGATGTATTGGCTCTTGCCCAGCCGCACGAAGTAGGTCCCGATGATGGAGGCCACGATGGAGATCCCGCCGATGAGGAGGGGAAACTCGACCCACAGGCTTTCGGGACCGAAGACCGTCTTGGCCAGAAGCATGGCGGCAACCAGGGTCACGGTGTAGGTTTCGTAGAGGTCGGCGGCCATGCCTGCACAGTCTCCCACGTTGTCCCCTACGTTGTCGGCGATGACGGCGGCGTTTCTGGGATCATCCTCGGGAATCCCGGCTTCCACCTTCCCGACCAGGTCCGCTCCGACGTCGGCGGCCTTGGTGTAAATGCCGCCCGCGATACGGGCGAAGACGCTCATGAGGGAACAGCCGAATCCCAGGCCCACCAGGGCGTGGAAAGATTCTTCCACCGGAGCTACGGATTTGACGAAAAGATAGTAGCCGGTGATGCCGATCAACCCGAGGCCCACCACCATGATGCCCGTCACGGAACCGCCTTTGAAGGCGACGGTCAGGGCCGCCTGCAGGCCGCCCTTGGCGGCTTCGGTGGTGCGCACGTTGGCCTTCACCGTGACCATCATGCCGATGTAGCCGGCCAGTGCCGAGCCGACGGTACCGATGACGAAGCCGATGGCCGTCCACTTGCCCAGGTACGTCAGGGCTGCGGCGAGGACCACCATGACGACGGCGACGGTCTTGTACTCGCGATTCAAGAAGGCGGTGGCGCCTTCACGGATGGCCTCCGCGATCTGCTGCATCCTCTCGGACCCGGCCGGTTGCTTGGACACCCAGGCTGCCGTGATGAGGGAGTACAACACTCCCAGCCCACCGCATCCAAGGGCAAACATGATGATTGTGCTGGCTTTCATTTACTCCTCCTTTGAAGTTTTTCGAATCAGAACCTCCGAAGACTTGTCCTTGGGTCGGATACCCTCCATGAATTCTGATGCCCTCTTCCCGTTGACTCGCGTCACCTCCTCCTTGTGCGTAAATTGAACGTTACCGGCGCAACCGAAATATACGGGGCTCCATTTAGGGCTTTGGCAACCCGTGGAGCTTTTCACACGCATGGAAACAGGCAAAGGGATATGGAGCGGAGAATCGGAAACTCGGCGCGGCCTTTATAAAAAAGCGAACGGTGGGGTCCCTTGTTCGCCTTGAATCGCAGCCTTATTGCCCGTTTGTGAGCAAATCCACTCAAAATAGTCACACAAGAGCCTGTAACTAGATACTTTTTTCACATGCGGCACAAACCTACTTTAGCATCCTGGGTTTGTCAAGCAGAAAAGCGGAAAATGTCAAGGGGTTGACGTCACAGCCCGGAGACCGCCTCACGGGTACGGGCCACCTTTCCTTCCAGGATCGCAAGCTCTTGAAGCTCCCTTTCCAGGAATTTCCCCCGGTCCTTTATTTCTCTCTCTCCC
>JARKQW010000362.1 GCA_029974695.1 Syntrophobacteraceae bacterium
TGCCGCGTGCATCACGGCACAGGCCGTGATGGAAGAGGGGGGAGGCGTCTTCTACCGGGGCTGTCTGCAGGACGTGACCCAGGCCATCCGGTGGCATAAAGCTCTCCTCGAATGCGAAAGACTCAACGAGCACCTGCGGGAGTCCGAGGATCGCACGCGACGGCTCAATCAATACATCCTCCAGATGCTCATGATCATGTCCCACGATATCCGGGGGCCCCTGGTAGCCATTGCGGCCACTTTGAAACTGCTCATCCGGGGGGTCTACGGCACCATGGACGAAAGCGTCGAGAGGACCCTCCAGGACCTGCTGTCCCGGGTCGTCCGGTTGCACGGAATTGCCGAAGATTGCCTGGGCAGGGCCCATTCGGTGGAGGGGTCCATGGAGGTGTCCAAGGAGATCTTCGACCTTCGTCAGGACATCATCGATCCGGTGCTCGACGAACTGGCCAACGAAATCCAGCAACGGGAGATCACCATCGACAACCGCCTGGGGGCCATCCCCGCGGGGGCCATCCAAGTCAGCGTAAACAAGGTATGGCTCAAGGTGGTGTACCGAAACCTGTTCAGCAATGCGATCAAGTACGGCGGAAGAGGCTGCACCATCGCATTCGGGTTCGAGGACCACGGCGACCTGTACCGCCTCAACGTGTATAACAGCGGGGAAGTGGTTCCCCTCGAACACCGGGATAAGTTGTTCAACAAGTTCTACCGGGTCGAAACCGGGGACAAGAGCACATCGGACGGAGTGGGCCTGGGCCTCTACATGACCCGCCAGATCATCCGCGAGCACGGGGGAGACATCTGGTACGAAGCCCGCAACGACGGTTCCGACTTTGTCTTCACTCTCGCGAAATGACCTCGCCCATGATAACCATCCGAGACGTTCGCCAGGCTGCGGAGGTTCTCCGGGGGAAGATTCTTCGCACCCCCCTGGTGTATTCGTCCACGTTCAGCAAGATGACCGGCTGTGAGGTATTCCTGAAGCTCGAAAACCTCCAGCAGACCGGCTCCTTCAAGATTCGCGGCGCAACCTTCAAGGTCCTTCGCCGAAGGTCCCGGATCGGGGGACAGGGGGTCGTGGCCGCCTCGGCCGGCAACCACGCCCAGGGTGTGGCCATGGCCGCCGCCCAGGCCGGGCTTCCCGCCACCATCCTCATGCCCCGGTGGGCTTCCATCACCAAGCAGGAAGCCACTCGAAGCTACGGAGGGCAGGTGATCCTAGAGGGAGAAAGCATCGAAGACGGAATCCGCAAGGCCAAAGAACTGGCCGAAGGGGGAAAGACCTTCATCCATCCCTTCGACGACGAGGACATCATCGCGGGCCAGGGGACCCTGGGTCTCGAAATCGTCGAAGAACTCCCCGACGCGGACACCATCGTGGTCCCCGTGGGGGGAGGGGGGCTCATCAGCGGGGTGAGCCTTGCCGCCAAGGCCCATCGCCCCAAAATCCGAGTGATCGGAGCTCAGGCGGCCGCCTGCCCCGCAGCTTACCGGTCCTTTCGGGAAGGGACCCCGGTCCGGGTGCAGGCTGAAAAGTCCATCGCCGACGGAATTTCCATCAAGCAGGTAGGGCAAATCCCCTTTGCCGTCATGCGGGAGCTGGTGGACGATGTTCTTCAGGTGAGCGAGGAAGAGATCGGAGACTCCATCGTGACCCTCCTGGAGAGGAAAAAAGTTTTGGCCGAGGGGGCGGGGGCCGTTCCCCTGGCCGTACTGTTGAACTCCTCCCTGGGGAAGTCGTGCAAGGGCAAGGTGGTGCTGGTCATCAGCGGCGGCAATGTGGACCATCCGCTGGTGGAGCGAATCATTCGCCGGGGACTCTTCCGCCGGGGTCGGATTATGAGGTTTTCGGTTTGCCTGGAGGACGCCCCCGGGTCCCTCCACGGACTCCTCGAATGCATTGCCCGCGAGGAGGCCAACGTTCTGCACATTTACCACGACCGGGGGGGGAGGAACCTGCCGGTGTACCAAAGCCGGGTCGAGCTCGAGCTGGAGACGAGAGGCCCCGGGCACGCCGTGAAAATTCTGGACCAGTTGAGGGCTGCCGGCTACTCGGTGAGCCCCTCGAGGCACGATGACGCCTTCGAGTAGCCGTCGGCCGGAACCCTACCGCCGACCGCTCGCGAACGTGTCTCCACCCGTCAACCACCCCTAAAGGCCTTCCAGCAGGAGATGAGAATGAAAGAATGCGACATCAAATTGTACGCCCTGAGCACCTGTATTCATTGCCGAAACACCAAAGAATACCTGGACGGGTGCGGGGTGAAATACGACTGCGTGGATGTGGACAAATTGGAAGGGGACGAGCGCAAAGAGATCCTCGAGGAAATCCGGAAGGTGAATCCCCACTGCTCTTTCCCCACCCTCATCATCGGGGACAAGGTCATCGTCGGTTTTCGAAAAGAGGAAATCAAGGAGGCGCTGGACCTATGAGCGTGGTCGAAAAACTCTACGAAGCCTTGAAAAGCATCCAGGAACCCAAGGGATACTACTTCAACAAGGACCGGGAAAAGGTGTTTCAGCTCCTGGAGGGCCTCATCCAGAACCGCGAGCGCTACGGCTACATGTGCTGTCCCTGCAGGCTTGCTTCCGAAGACCGGGAATGGGATCGGGACATCACCTGCCCGTGCGAATACCGGGCCGCGGATGTGGCCGAATACGGCAGCTGCTATTGCAACCTGTACGTTTCCAAGGAATGGAACCAAGGGACCGTTCCCCACGTCTTCGTGCCGGAACGGAGGCCGGTGGAAAAGACCCTGGGAAAGCTTCTCTAGGAGTCCCCTCAAGAGCGGACCTTCCCGACCCGGGATGGGACGACATTCCCTGTTCCCGGGCGGTGCTCGCCGGGGTCCGTCGGCGGAGGCGCCGGTGTGCGGGGAAAGCTCGGACCTACCGCACTCTTGCCGCCGATTTGTCTCCTTCCTTGCCGTGCAGATCCATGCGAACCGTGTTCCCGCCCTCGTCCAGAACGAACTCGACGGTCGTCTCCGAAGTCTCCCGAAGGAAAAACCGTGTTTGGGATTCAGGGAAAAGAGCGGTCTCCGCTCCCTCGGGATTCTGCAGGATCAGCCGGGTGCCGTCCCGCCGCACCCGCAGGGTCGCGTCCGGAGCGGGGCGATACTCCCCCACGTACCGGTCGAGGGTTTCAGCGGGAAGCGGCACCGGGGTCTTGAACTTCATGGGTTCGGCGGATCTGCCGGCCAGGATGTCCAGGAGGCGGGCATTCACATCGGGGATCTGCCAGAGGGACGAGTTGCTCAGCCAGACCAGGCCTACCTTCCGTTCCCGGTTGAACCCGATGAAGCTGTAGAAACCGTAGGTGCCCCCGTTGTGCCAGGCCGTATTCCCGTCGGCGCTCACGTGCCAGCCCAGGCCGATGTGCCAGTCTCCCAGGGTGGTGACCATCCGGGGAGCCCGGCATTTTTCCATGGCCGCAAAGAGCGGCGTTGGAAGGAGACCCATGTTGGCTTTGACGAACAAGACAAGGTCCGCCACGGTGGAATGGAGGGCCCCCGCCCCTGCCAGCACGTCGAAATCCCAGTAGGGGACCGGGTTTGCGTCCAGGTCGTGTCCCGGGGTGAGACGGAGCTGCCCGTCCGGGCTCACCCGGATGGAGGTGTCGACCAGGTTGAGGGGCCTGCAAATCCTCTCTTGCAGAAGGGCCCCCAGATCGAGCCCGGTATGGCGTGCCAGGACATGGCCCAGGAGTCCCGCCCCCAGGTTGCTGTACTCGTAGCAGCTGCCCGGGGCTCGAGGCAGGGTGAAAGCGGACAGGAAATCGTACATCTTCTCGGCGGTGTAGTCGGCATAGGGGTTCAGAGGGTTCGAAGGCGTGAAGTTGTTGGGGATTCGGGGAAGCCCGGAGGTATGTTCCGCCAGGTGCCCGAGGGTGATCTGCTGGCCCTCGAATTGAGGTGCCCGCACCGAGTCGGGCAAATACACGGCCACGGGGTCGGACAGCTTCACCCGGCCCTCCTCGACCATGTCGGAGAGAGCCAGGGTGACGAACACCTTGGTGACCGAACCGATCTCGAACACGGTGCGACTGTCCGGTTTGCGGTCCGTTTGCCGGGAAATTCGTCCATAGCCGAATTCCCGGACGGAGTCGCCCTCGAGGAGGCCGACGGCGACGCCCACGGTCATCCGGTGTTCGAGGAGAGGCTCCGCCACCGCATCGATTTGCGGCTTCAAGTCCTCCCGGGCATCGAGGCCCCCCGCAAGGAAAAGGCACAGAGAAAGGGCCACAAGACCGGCCAGGGGCCGGGCGATTGCATAACGGATCATGTCTTTTCTCCTCCCCGGTTGTGGATGGAATCGTCCCCTCGATCATATCAGAAACGGGCTGCCGCGAGTGGAATTCTTGATCCATGAAACCACGCCCGTCCCAACCCCGGGCAACCGGGAGGGGAGAAGCTCCCTCTTTTCCCGGCGGGAGACGGTCGGAGATGAGTTCCATTTGCGGATAGGCCCCGGACGAATCTCCCGGGGCGGCATCCCGGTAATGACATCCTCGGACAAAAGCGCTAAAAGGGAGCGGGTTGCCGGGACCCCTCCTTCACCCATTTCACCCTTGCGCGGGGAGAGCCTTGTATGAACCGATTTCTTCCGTTGATTCTTTTGGGAGTGCTGTTGAACGCCGTGGCCCAGCTGGCCCTGAAACAAGGAATGAGAGGGATCGGTCCCTTTGCATTCGCCTGGGAAAACGTGCTTCCCATCGGCCTGAGGGTTTCCCTGAACCCCTTTGTCTTGTTGGGCCTTTTTTGCTATATCGTGAGCGTCGTCGTCTGGCTCATGGTGCTCTCCCGGGTGGATGTCAGCTTTGCGTATCCCTTTCTCAGCGTCGGCTACATCGTGACGGCCCTGGCAGGCCAGCTCTTCCTGGGGGAACACGTCAACGTCACGCGCTGGGCCGGGATTTTTGTCATTTGTTTCGGCGTCTACCTCATCACACGGAGCGGATCATGACCGATCATTTGCCCGTTCGTTCGAGCTTTCTGGCCTTTTCGCGACCCACCATCGGCCAAGAAGAGATCGACGAAGTGGTGGACAGCATGCGTTCGGGGTGGTTGACCACCGGACCCAAAGTGGCTCGATTGGAGGGGCTCTTTGCCGAATGGAGCGGAGGCCGGGAGGCCGTCGCCGTCAACTCGGCCACGGCGGGCCTGCACGTGGCCGTGGCCGCCCTGGACCTGAGACCGGAGGACGAGGTCATCACCACCCCCATCACCTGGCCCGCCACGGTGAACAACATCGAGCTGTGCGGGGCGAAGCCCGTATTTGCGGACGTGGATCGGGAAACCCTCCAGATCGACCCTCGAGAGGTGGAGCGACGCATCGGACCCCGTACCCGAGCCATCATCCCCGTTCATTTCGCCGGGGCTCCCTGCGACATGGATCCCCTCCGGGAGATGAGCCGCAAGCACGGCATTCGGCTCATCGAGGACGCCGCCCACGCGGTGGGAACGGCCTACAAGGGGCGTCCCGTGGGGTCGGACGCGGACGTGGCCGTGTTCAGCTTCCATCCCATCAAGAACATGACCACCGGGGAAGGGGGAATGATCCTTTGCGCCGACGCAGCCATGGCGGCGCGCATGAGGCGACTGCGGTTTCACGGGATTTCCCGGGATGTCTGGAAGCGCTATTCCAAGGGGGGAACTCCCCAGTTCGAGGTGGACGAGCCGGGGTTCAAGTACAACATGCTGGACCTCCAGGCGGCCATCGGGCTTCACCAGTTCGCAAAGCTCGAAGGTTTCAACGAGCGACGGGGGGAGCTGGCGGCCCGGTACGACGAGCTCTTTTCCCGGGTCCCCGAAATCCGACCCCTGGGCCGCGCCGCCTATCCCCATCGTCATGCGTGGCATCTCTACGTGGTCCGCCTCGAACTCGAAGCGGTCAACCTGACCCGGGACGAATTCCTCGCGAAACTCCAGGAGGAGCAGATCGGAACGGGCCTTCATTTTCCGGCGGTCCATCTGCAGCGGTTCTACCGAGAAAAATACGGGTACGCGCCGGGAGATTATCCCAACGCCGAATGGAACAGTGAACGGCTCTTTTCCATTCCCTTGTACCCGCTTCTCGAAGAGCAGGACCAGTTGGACGTGGTGGAAGCAATGAGGCGCATCATCCGGCGCCATCGAAAGGCATGAAAGGCATCATCGGAATTATGGAACAACAAGACGCAGCAGCAACGAGTACCAGGCCCCTCGGTACCGTGGAATGCGGCCCGCCTGCCCCGGGCCCCCAGGTTTCCATCGTGACTCCCATGTTCAACGAGGAAGCCAATGTCGTCAGGTTCTGCGAACGGCTGTTCGCCGCCCTGGGGACCATTTCGGAATCCTATGAAGTCATATGCGTGGATGACGGCTCCCGGGACCGTACCCTGGAGCTGTTGAAAAGGGAGCAAATCGTCCGCAAGAACATGACCGTTGTCGTTCTGGCCCGCAACTTCGGGCAGCATGCGGCGGTGATGGCCGGACTCGCCGCCAGCCGGGGCGATTGGGTCATCACCCTGGACGCGGACCTTCAGAATCCTCCCGAGGAAATTCCGCGCATTGTGGAGGCGTTTCGCCAGGGACACGACCTGGTGGGAACCATCCGCACGGGCAGGCAGGACCCCTTGTTCCGCAAGTGGGCCTCGCGTTTCACCAACCGCCTGGTAACCCGCATTTCCGGAATCTCCCTCCAGGACTTCGGCAGTATGCTTCGGGGCTACAGCCGGGAGGTGGTCCAAGGGATTCTGGCCAACCCGGAGTTTCGCACCTTCATCCCGGCCCTCTCCACGTTTTTTGCCCGAAAATCCGTTGAAATTCCCGTCCGCCACGAGGAACGGGCGGGAGGCACCTCCAAGTATTCCCTCCTGAAGCTTTTCAGTCTTCAGCTGGATTTGGTCACGGGCTTCTCCCTGTGGCCCCTGCGGGCATTGTTCTTTGTGGGGACCGGCATGGCGGGTCTGGGGATCGGCCTTGCGTTGCTGATCCTGTCCTTCCGCCTCTACTACGGGTCCGGCTGGGCCGCGGAAGGGGTCTTCACCTTGTTCGCCATCCTGTTCTGTTTTGTCGGCGCGCAGTTCCTGGCTCTCGGGCTGGTGGGGGAATACGTCGGAAGGATCTTCCAGGCGGTGCGGCGGCGTCCTCCCTACATTCTCTCGGAAATCCGGCGGAACGGGCCCTTCATGCCCTGATCCCCGCCCCATTCCCGTGTTGTGTCGTACCAAGCGCGGATAACCGCACATCGTAGAAACGGGTGTCCATGATGGGTCCCAGGCAGCTCGCCCTTCCGGTGGAGGCCGGAATTCACGTTTTCCGTCGGTTTTCGGACCCCGGTCTTGGCCGGGAGGACGCTGGCGGCCCACCGGTCGGACCCTCTCCGAATCCCGCAACGGAAGGGGGTGCGGATTGACGGGTGCCGAAGGGGCACAGCAGCGCCGCGACCCGGCATGGGATTGTCTCCTCTACGTTGTGGCGGCTTTTCTCCTGTTCTGGGACCTGGGAAACCGAGGTCTGTGGGTGGCCGAGGGTCGATGGGCGGTCATCGCCCGGGAGATGCTCGCAACGGGCGACTTTTTTCACCCCACCATCAACGGTGAGCCCTACTTCGACAAGCCTCTGCTCACCTACTGGTGGATTGTAGCCTCGTCTTTCCTCACAGGAGGAGTGAACGAGTGGGCCGTCCGGCTTCCCGGCGCATTGTCCGGCTTTGCGGCGATCTTCTGCACCGTCCGGCTGGGAAGCCGACTTTGGTCCCCGGAGGTGGGCCGCACGGCGGGTTGGCTCCTGCTGTCCTCCTACGGGTTTCTCTTTTGGGCGAGAACGGGCACGGCGGAAATGGAAAACCTGGCGGCGGTGGTCCTGGCCGTGACGTGGTACTGGGTCCGAAAAGACCGGACCGACTTTTTCACTTACCTGGTATTCTACCTGGTCCTTTTTCTCGGGGCCCACAATAAGGGGCTGGGCGCCGTGGTGGTGCCCGTACTGGTATTGTTCCCGGACCTTCTCATGGAGGGACGCGGGCGGATTCTTTTTCGCCCGGCACACCTTGCGGCCCTTTTCATCGGCGTTGCCGTCTACCTGGTTCCCTTCCTGGTGGCCTCGGCCACGCGACCCGACTACGGGGCCGCCGGGCTGGACCTGGTGTTCCGGGAGAACATCCGGCGCTACTACGATCCCTTCGATCACACGGCTCCCTTCTTCATGTACCTGGTGTGGCTGCCGTCCCTACTCCTTCCGTGGACGCCCCTTTTTCTCGCCTCCCTGGGCTCGCTCCTTCCGTCCTGGAAAAGCCTGGACCGGGCTTCCCGCTGGCCAGCCCGGGCCATGATGCTGACTTTCGTTTTCTACACCCTCTCGGGGTCGAGAAGAAGCTACTACATCCTGCCCATCCTGCCC
>JARKQW010000337.1 GCA_029974695.1 Syntrophobacteraceae bacterium
GGGCGTATTCGTAGGGGATGGGATAGGAGGTGCATTCGTCGAAGCACATGGCGATGTCGGATCCCAGCTGCTCCTGGATCCGGACGGCCCCTTCGGGGGTGATGCGGTGGCGGGACCCGTCGATGTGGGACTGAAAGACCACTCCTTCCTCCTCGATCTTGCGGATCTTGGCGAGGCTGAAGACCTGGAATCCTCCGCTGTCGGTCAAGATCGAGCGATTCCAGTGCATGAAGGAATGGAGCCCCCCCAGGCGGGCGATGCGGTCGGCCCCCGGCCTCAGGTAGAGATGGTAGGTGTTCCCCGGGAGGATCTCGGTTCCCAGGGACTCGAGTTCGTCGGGGGAAACGCCCTTGACGGAGCCCGGGGTTCCCACGGGCATGAAGACGGGGGTCTGCACCGTTCCGTGGCGGGTTTGGAGTCGACCGCGCCGGGCTCGGCAGGAAGGGTCGATGGCCAGGATTTCAAAATTCACGAGAAATAGGTCCTGTCAGAGAATCAACATGGCATCGCCGTAGCTGAAAAACCGGTACGAGGCGCGGACCGCTTCCCGGTACGCCTCGAGGATTCGATCCCGGCCCGCAAAAGCCGACACCAGCAGCAGCAGGGTCGACTTGGGAAGATGAAAGTTCGTGACCATGGCGTCGATCACGTGGAACCGGTACCCGGGAATGATGTAGTGGTCGCAATAGCCGGAAAAGGGGAGGACGGCCCCGAACCGGTGGCAAACCCACTCGAGAATCCTCACCACCGTCGTTCCGACCCCGACGATGCGCCTTCCTTCTCTTCGGGCCCGTTCGATGATTTCCGCGGAACCCGGGGGGATTTCGGCAAATTCCGCGTGCATCCGGTGAAGGCGAATGTCTTCCACCCGGATGGGGGAAAAGGTCCCGTAACCCACATGGAGGGTGACGGGCACCCGTGTCACCCCCAGCCGGTCGAGTTCCCCGAGGAGGGGGAGGGAGAAGTGGAGGCCCGCCGTGGGGGCCGCTACGGCCCCGGGTCTTTGGGCGTAGACGGTCTGGTAGTCGGCAACGTCTTCGGGAAAATCCCCGGGCCGATCTCGGCGGATGTAGGGAGGCAGGGGCACTTCTCCGACTTCCTCGAGCAGGTCCGAAAGGGGCACGGTGTCGGGGAAGGCGATTCGGGCCATTCCGTCCCGGACGGGAGAGAGGACCGTGAGACGGGCTCCGTTCCCAAGGAGGATGACGCTTCCCTCTTTAGGATGCTTGGATGACTTGATGAGGCAGCGGTACCCGTCCCGAGCTTCCGACTCCGGCTTTTTGAAAGGCTCGAGGACCAGCATTTCCACGTGCCCGCCGGTTTCCTTGGTCCCATGGAGACGCGCCGGGACCACGCGGGTATCGTTTACCACCAGCACGTCCCTGGGGTCGAGAAACCGGGCCAGATCGTCAAACCGGCGGTGTTGCACCCTTTTCCCGGCGCGGTCCAGGACCAGCAGGCGGGAGGATTCCCTCCTTGAGCAGGGTTTCTGAGCGATGAGGGATTCCGGCAGGGGGTAGTCGTAGTCCTCCAGGGAGTAGCCGGGACTCGACGGCGCCGGATCCGATTCGAGACAATCTCGGGATTTCACGGCTCATCCCCCCAGGCGTCGGCCCCAATAAACCAGGAGCAGGCCGAGAATCATTAAAGCACCTCCCAGGAGGCGCAGGTAAGAGGAAGGCAGGGTGCAGACCTTGAGAAGCCACCTCTTGAGCTGGTCGGGGGTGGCCAGGTAGGGCAGTCCCTCGAAGAAGCAGATCAAACCCGCAACGGTCAACAGGTAGCCTTTAAGCATCATGGTGGCCTTTCCAAGATTCCCTTTTCTTTTGGTGCCGAATTGCCTAACATATTTGCCGTTTCTTGCAAAGAGATCTCATGGGGTCCGCCGGGGAAAGAAGAGGGCCGAACGGGTTCGCGGGATGAGGGAATGCCGTCGAGTTGGATAGAAATCGATCTGGGGGCGTTGCGGCACAACTACCAGCAGGTGTGCAGGCGGCTGCATCCCGCCACCCGGGTCCTGGGGGTCGTCAAGTCGGATGCCTACGGCCATGGAATGGTCCCCGTGGCCCGCGAGCTCGAAAAGTCCGGGGTCCACTTTCTTGCGGTGAGCAAGTTTTGGGAAGCCCGGGAGCTCCGGTCTGCGGGGATCCGTGTACCCATCCTGGTGCTCCTGGGTCTCGAACCCGGGGAGATGGAAGAGGCCGTCCGTCTGCAAGTCCGTCCCGTCCTGTTCCGACCGGACCACGCTCGGGAGTTGAGCCGGGCCGCCCGCGGCCGGGACCTTCCGGCCCCTTTCCACTTGAAGGTGGACACAGGGATGGGGCGACTGGGCGTTCCGTGGGACCGGACCCAGGGGTTTCTCGAGGAGATCCTGGCCCTGCCCGGCCTCGAGCTCGAGGGGGTCGTGTCCCACCTGGCCGTGGCCGACGAAGCCGACAAGGCCTACAGCAAAATCCAGGTGAGCCGGTTCCGTCACGTCCTGAACCTGCTGTCCCGCAAGGGCCTCGAGGTGACCTATGCTCACATCTCGAACAGTGCGGGGGTGCTGGACATTCCCGAGGCCCATTTCCAGCTTGTTCGGCCCGGGATCATGCTTTACGGGTCTTCGCCTTCCCGGGAAATCCTTCGCCCGGCGGACCTTCGCCCCGTCATGACGTTCAAGTGCAAGGTCCTCCAGCTCAAGGACGTCCCTCCGGGAAGCCCCATCGGGTACGGAAGAACCTTCGTCACCCAACGGAACACGCGAGTGGCCACCCTGCCCGTGGGATACGACGACGGCTACCCCCGCCTTCTCTCCAACCGCGGGGCGGTCCTGGTGCGGGGACGGCGGGCCCCGGTAGCGGGCCGGGTTTCCATGAACATGATCACCGTGGATGTCACGGGGATTCCCGACGTCCGGGAAGATGACGAGGCGGTGATCCTGGGCTCACAGGGGAGCGAACAGATCACGGCAGACGAGATCGCGGATCTTTCCGGGACCATCAGTTATGAAATCTACTGCAACATGGGCCGACACGCGTGCAAGGTCTTCTTGAACGGGTTGGATTCGGCCTGAAGGTCCGGCGCAAGTGAGTGAGCGCCGGGGACCCGGGAAACCGGTCTCCGTTTACGAACCGATAGGAGGATACCATCGCCATGGGCATAGTGCGAAAACGGGTCGAGGAAACGCTCTCCCGGGCCGTCGCTCGGGTCCTCGATTCCCCCACCCTTCCCGATTCCCTGAGCATCGAACTGGACATTCCCAAATTCTCCCAGCACGGTCATTACGCCAGCAACGCGGCCCTTTCCCTGAGTCGCATTCTCAAGAGACCTCCCCGGGAAATCGCGTCCCGGATCATCGAGAATTTGGAGTCTGACCCGGGAATGATCCGAAAGGTGGAAATCGCGGGGCCGGGGTTCATCAACTTTTTCATCCAGCCCGCCGCCTGGCTCCCCATCCTTTCCCAGATTCACCGGGAGGGGAAGACCTACGGGACTCAAACCGTGGGAAAGGGCCGAAAGGTCCAGGTGGAATTCGTCAGCGCCAACCCCACGGGACCGCTCCACATCGGTCACGGACGGGGAGCGGCCAGTGGGGACGTGCTGGCCAACATCCTCGAGGTGTGCGGCTACGAGGTCCAGCGCGAATACTACATCAACGACGCGGGCAACCAGATGAACACCCTGGGGAGCAGCCTCTATTACCGGTACCGGGAACTTTTGGGCAAGGAGGTCGCCTTTCCCGAGGGGCACTACCAGGGGGACTACATGCGCGACCTGGCCCGGGACTTCCTGGAAAAGGAAGGGGAAAAGTACCGGGATTCCGCCATGGACGAGGTGCTTCCCGTCTTTGCCCGGTTTGCCGGGGACCGGATCCTCGAGGGAATCCGGCAGGACCTGGCAAGCTTCGGGGTCACCTTCCAGGAATGGTTCAGCGAGCAGACCCTCCACGACCGGGGGGAAATCCTGGGAACCATCGAAGCGTTGGAGAAGCTGGGCTTCGTGTACGAGGCGGAAGGGGCCAAGTGGTTTCGCAGCACCGCCTTCGGGGACGAAAAGGACCGGGTGGTCGTTCGAGCCAACGGGATCAGCACTTACTTCGCTGCGGACCTGGCTTATCACAAGAAC
>JARKQW010000394.1 GCA_029974695.1 Syntrophobacteraceae bacterium
TGCAAAAGGATGATGGAACCGATCACCATGGCTCCCCCCATGACTTGGAGGGGTGCCGGGACCTCGCCCAGGAAAAAGTAGGAAACCACCGCCGCCAGGATGGGCTCGAGGGTGGCGGTGATGCCGGCCCGGGTGGATCGAATGAGGTTGATCCCCTGGGTGTAGAGCCCGTAGGGGACCACGGTTCCCAGGAGGGCGATGTAGAGAATCCAGAACCACTCGAGAGGATCGAAGTTCCCCCCGAAGGCCTGGAAGGGAGGGAGCGCCAGGTTCCAAAAGAGGGCGGCCAGGAGGAGGGCGTAAAAGAGAACCGTCCAAGGATGGTAGCGCCGCATCCCCTTTTCCGCCTGGACGGCATACCAGGCGTAGGCGATGCCGGAACCGATTCCGGAAACCAGCCCCAGCCAATTCAGGGTCAGGAACTCGAGGTTGTAGGCCCCTACGGCAAAGTAACAACCCAGGGTGGAACCCACCAGGGCCGTGATCGTCGGGCGGGTCAAACGTTCGTGCCAAAAGACCACGGCGTAAACGGCAATGATGGCAGGTGCCAGGTATTGCAGGAGAATGGCCGCCGCCACCTGGATCCTGCTAATGGTAAAAAAGTAGGTGAAGGACACCATGGCCATTCCCCCGATTCCCAAACCGACAAAATAGGGAAGGTCCCGTCCGCGGATGGGAAGCAGGTCCCGGCGAAAGACCGCCAGAAAGAGAAACAGGAACAAAGCGGCCAGGGTTACCCGCAGTTGGACCACCTGGAAGGGGGTCAACCCCTGGTGAAAGAGGTACTTGCCCGAGGAACCGGAAACGGCCCAGAAGAAGGCTGCGGCAACAACATCCAGGTATCCCCGTCGGGGGATGCCGACGAAATTGGATTTCCGGGGGTCCGGGGGTTCATGAAGGATCCGGGCCGCCTTCCCCTGGGGATTCTCCCAGCAAGCGGATCACGTTTTGGCCCAGGATGGCCTGCTTCACGTCCTCGGGAAACCCCATCCGCTGGATCTTCCTCATTTCGGAAACGGGGTCCCCAAAGGGAAAATCGGAGCCGAACATGATCCGGGAATGGCCGTAGCGTTGGACGTAATCCCCCACGATGGACGAGGGAACCAGGGAGGTGTCCGTGTGAATGTTGGGAAGCTCCCAGATCCCCGCTCTCACGAAGCCTTCATAGCCGCCGTTGAGCAGGCCGCAATGAGGAATGATGATGGACATCCCCGGCGCCAGGTCCCGGATAAATCTCAGGGTGTGACCGAATTCCTCCTCCAGGCAGACGGGAAGGTTTCTTCTTCGGATCTCCCGGATGGCGGAAGAGCACCGGGGGTCATCGTAATGGTAGACGGGCTCGTCGGGATGGCGATGCCACTTGATGCCCTTGTGTTGCTCGGAAATCTCTTCCACCGCGAAATCGTTCCAGATGAAAAAGAAGGGAAATACCTCGAACCGGGTTCCTCCGAGGCTCAAAAGGTAGGAATTGGCGCTTTGCCTGCGCCGCACCCACTGGGCGTTGTCTTCGAAATACGGATCGTAGCGGTCATAGATCTCGAAAACCGGCGGGATGAAGACCGCTCCTCGAATTTCACTCCCCCGAACGTGGTCGAGATAGTCTTCCAGGGATTGGGGCGGATAGAGGTCCTGGATGCCGCAATGGGCATGGGCGTCAATGATCCGGAAATGCATGGCTTTGCCTCCGTCTTGTATTCCATCCGAACCCGCACGACACGGTTCCAAACCTGGGCCTATCCTGCGCCTTTGATCACAAAAATTCCTCTTTGGCAAACCCTTTGACGGCATGGACGAAAAACCGGGTCATGTGGTCGGCCACCGCCTCCATGCGTGAGGACTTGGATTTTCCCGAGGCCGGATCCAGGAGGTGCTCGGGGGCGTGCTGGTAGAAAAGACACTGGCCCAGAAGGCCCAGGGCGCAGAGACGTAAGGTCTCCTCGGGCAGGTTCGGGGGTGCCAATTGCCCGAGGAGGAATCGGGCCTGTTCCAGGAGGGGCAGGATAGCCTGTTGGAAGAGCTCCGGGAAGGCGGGGGAGGGTTCCAGTAGTTCGCGCAGGAGGATCTTTCCGGACCAGGGAGTGTTCCCTTCCCGGAGGGTGCGGAAGAGAAGGGATCGAACGAAGGCGTAGAGCTGTTCTTCAGGGGTCGAACCGTCGGCGGCCCCCCCCTGGGGAGGCGGGGTTGAGGACTCCCGGGAAACGAGGTTTCGCACGGCGGCGGAGTATAAGCCGAACTTGTCCCCGAAGTGGTAATGGATGGCTGCAATGTTGACTCGGGCGCGGCGGCAGATTTCCCGAACGGTGACGGCCCGGTATCCGTGACGGGCGAAGAGTTCCCCCGCCGTTTCCAGGAGTCGGGCCGGGGTTTGGGTGCGGGCCTTTTTTTCGGACTTCATCCTCGCCTCCTGGAAAATGTCGGACACTAGTTTAAATCATGTGTTTGAACCTGTAAAGAATGGCGGGCGAAGAAAACTCGAACCGGACGACGGTCCGTCCCATAAAAAAAGCGTAAACAAAATCCCGGAGGGTTCCGTTACTACGGATGAAAGGGGAAAGATATGAAACTCGAGTGCAAAAATCGTCCTTCCAATCCCCGACGCTTCCCCGGCGGATCTCCGGAGGCGCTTTCCCCGTCCCCAAAAAGCAGTCAGGCACAACTATTGCAAATCGATTGGTCCACGGACGGCCCGCCCCGGCGGTCCGTCCCGGAGGAATACGGAAACCGTGCCGCCGAACCACAGGGAAACCCCGGGGCTCCATCCCCCTGCGGTTTCGAAGACCCTTCACGGATCAAGGACTCCGGTCATGAAATTCCAGTGCATCCGATGCCATAGCTCCTGGGGAGAAGGAATCCCGGAAGAGGAAGGGTACTCTCACGGCCTGTGCGCTCCTTGCCTCAAAGAGGCCCTCACGCCCCTTTACCGCAAGCGACAGATCTCCGAAGGAAACTTCGACTGCTTTGGAAGGTCCCAAGGCTACTGCGACCAATCCGCCTGCAAGTACCGGGAGATCTGCCTCTGAGCCCCCTCCGGGAGTCCATAAGAGCCTCCACGGATTTCTTCCGCCAACGACGCGGCTCGATCTCACGCCTCCGAGTACGGCAAAACGGAGGCCCCCGCCCCCTGCAAGTCCCGAGATCTTTCCCCCCCGACTTTCACCCAAAGGGGTTCGGCCTTATTTTATCCCTGCAGCGGCAGCCGATTCTATCCGCAAATTCGGAATCCGCTCCGGCGGACAAGGAGGCATCATGATCTCGTTGAAACCACCCCCGCAAAGGGGAGATTCAAACGGGTGCGATGGTTGTGGGGTTGTCTCCCCTGAAGGCGGGGCTTCCCACGATTGCGCCCAAAGAAATACCGTGTTCACGACAAGAGAGCTTGAAATCTTCGCCCGAATCCGGGAATTGGGCCAACGGGCAAGAAGGCTCAAACAAGCTCTGGAGCATGCCGGGGCGGCCCGGGGTCCGGAAGGACGGACTCGAGAGGATCTTCTCGATGAATTGGAAGGCCTTCGCCGGGAACGAAAGCGGGCGGAATCGGAACGCATCGACGCCCGGGCGGAACGCATGCGGCTCCTGGGGCACGAATAGGGTTTCCATCCCCCGAGCATATTAGGAATAGTCCGTGATCTTCTTCCCTTTTCTTGCTTTTTCTCCTATCCCGGTGTAACGTTACGCCG
>JARKQW010000420.1 GCA_029974695.1 Syntrophobacteraceae bacterium
CCGGGGGCTCCCCGGGGGCTGCAGCCTGCTGCTTCCGTTTCAGGACCCCGAGAATGTCGGCAGCGCCGTCCGGTCGGCCGCGGCCCTAGGGGTGTCTCAGATAATCCTCCTGGAGGAGTGCGCTCATCCGTTTCACCCAAAGGCCGTCCGAGCTTCGGGAGGCACCGTGTTTGCCGTCAAATTCCTCCGGGGTCCTTCCCTGGAAACCCTTCCGGATCTTCCCGGCGTGATTCCCCTGGATGCTCGAGGCAAGAACATCGAGGAGATCGAATTCCCCCCGGACTTTGCTCTTTTGCCCGGGATCGAGGGACCGGGCCTTCCGGGCCCCTGGCGAAGCCGGTCCGCCGCCATTCCCATCCGTTCGGGAATCGATTCCCTCAACGCGGCCGCGGCCGTCGCCATTGCTTTGTACGTCTGGTCTCGCAGGAAGGAAACGAATTGAAGCCCTCAGGGAGACTTGGGGGTCAGGAAGACGGTAACCCGCCGGTTCATTTGCCTTCCGGTTTCCGTGGCGTTGGAAACAAGGGGCATGGATTCGCCCAATCCTTCCACGGAGATCCTTTCCGCGTGGATTCCCGATTCCACCAGGACCTGGCGCACCGCAACGGCACGACGTTCGGAAAGGCCCTGATTGTATCGTTCGGACCCGGAGCTGTCGGTGTGGCCGCAAATCTTGACCTGGGTTTCCGGGTAGCGTTTCAGGATCTGCGCCAGTTGGACGATTTCAACGGAGGTCCCCGGTTTGAGCAGGGTCGAGTTCACGTCGAAGAACACGTCGGAGAGGAAGGTTACGGCCAGGCAATTTTCTGCTCTCTCGAGGGTGGCAAAGTCCTTTTGAGAGTAGCTCGCACGGAGGTCGCGTTCCTGGCGATCCAGGTACCCGACCAGGGCGGAAGGCGGGACGGGGGGAGCGGCCTGGGGGGAATCCTTGGCCCCGGGACTCTTCCCGGAGGCATCCGGTTTCCCCGGCTGCAAAGACCCGGCACAAGAGGCCAGGAACCACAATGCGATCGCCGAAAGCAAAAGGACCTTTTTTTGCGCCATTTCTCTTCTCCCGGAATCACTACCGGTTCTGCCGGGCCTCGGGGAGGATGGTAAGGACCCCCGAACCCCGGAGCCGGTCCTGTTTGAGCCTGAGGAGCGCCTCGTTGGCTTTGGCCAGGGGAAAAACCTCCGTCCGGGGCCGGATGGGAATTCGTGCCGCGACCTCCAGGAGATCGAGCCCGTCCTGCCGGGTGTTGGCGGTGACGCTGCGGAGGTTTTTTTCGTAGAAGAGATGCTCCTCGTATCCCAGGGAGGGAACGTCCGTCATGTAGATCCCGGCCAGGGCCAGGGTGCCTCCCTTCTTCAACTGCTTCAACGCTGGTGGGACGAGGTCCCCGGCGGGGGCAAACAGGATGGCGCTGTCGGCGGGGGTGGGCATCTGTTCGGCTCGAGACCCCGCCCAGGCGGCTCCGAGACGGAGAGCCAGCTCCCGGTGTCCCGCATTGCGCGTGCACACATACACCGTACATCCCCAGTGGAGGGCGATCTGGATCACGATATGAGCCGAGGACCCGAAACCATACAGGGCCAGGGTTTGTCCGGGGCGGCATTCGCTTCGCCGAAGGCTCCGGTACCCGATGATCCCCGCACAAAGCAGTGGAGCGGCCTCGAGATCGCTGAAGACCGAAGGGATCGGGTAGGCAAAATCTTCCGGCACCACGACCAGTTCCGCGTACCCTCCGGGCGCATGGTAGCCGGTGAAGACGGAAGATTCGCAAAGGTTTTCCCGGTCGCTGCGACAAAAGGAGCATTGGCCGCAGGCATGGTGAAGCCACGCGATTCCAACCCGGTCTCCTACGCGGAACCGGGACGTGCCCGGACCCGGTTGGTCGACGGTGCCCACAATCTGGTGCCCCGGGATGATCGGGCGGTCCAGGGGCGGCAGTTCCCCTTCTATAACGTGGAGATCCGTTCTGCAGGTCCCGCAGGTATGGACGCGAACCCGGATCTCCCCCGGACCGGCAACGGGGTCCGGGACTTCCCGTCGTTCAAGGGGAGCGGTTTCAATGGGGGCGCACGATTTCAGTACCATTGCGTTCATGGGAGAACCTTCCCTCGATGGTGATAGGCAGTTGATTTGTATTGTGTTCTTGCCCATAATGCAATAGTAGATCTTTCCATGGCGAATGGAGACTGATGTTGCTGGGTCGGAAATCAACCAATAAGGAACCCGCCGCTGCCGGCTTGTTTCCCCTTCGTTTTCTCGTTTGGGGATCCGCCTTTTGCCTTTTTGTCCCCCTGGTTTTTCTTTTTGCCATCCATCTGCCCGCCCTCCAGGAGCAGCTTATCGGCAAGTTGATTCGGGAAGTCGAACGGGCCACCCCTCTTCAGGTGCGACTGGGTTCTTACCGACTCCGGCCCTTTTCCCGGTTGGAGCTCTTGAACCTGAACATCTCCGCTTCGGGCAAGGAACTGCTGGTTTGTGACCAGGCAAGCCTGGTGTACCGAATTTCCACCACCTGGCCCTATGTGCATGCCACGGAACTCCTGCTGGAGAAGGCCGTATTGAATCTCGAACGGGATACCCAGGGCAACTGGCTCCTGCCTCGAAACCGGAACGCCGACAAGCATTTCCCGGGCCGGGTGCACCCGGACTGGGTCCGAATTCCTCTGCCCCAGGTCCGAATCGTTTCCGGCACGGTCACGGCTCACCAGGAGGGAAAGCCCGTTCTCACCCTGCGCAACGTAAACGGGACTCTGTCCTTTCGGGTGGTGGAGGAGAAGGAAGGACCCCGACTCATCATCGAGATGGGGGGGCTGTCCCAGGAAAGGAGTGCCCGAGAGCCCCAGGGAGGGGATTCGGCGGGATCGAAGGGACTCAAGCCTTCCAACCTGTCGTACCTGACTATTGACGGATCGAGTCAGGTGGCGGGCCGGGGGACGGTGGACCTGTTTCCCGACGGCGAGGTGGACGTGGAAGTCTGGCTGGATCCAGTCTCCCGGTCCCTTTTTCCCGCCCTGGCCGAGCAGGTGGGGGAGCTCAAGGAGTTGACCGGTTATGTGCGGGCCCGCCGCCAAGGGGGGGCCTGGACTGTTGACCACGATTGGAATACCAACCTCGGGACTGCCCGGGGAAGGGCAACGGTTGGGTGGGAAAATGCGGCGGAAGGAACATCGGGAACAAAAACGGTCCGCTGGTCGGGCCGATTCGAGAACCTTGCCGTTCCCCCGGTTGCGTCCCCCGGTCCCGGCGGTCTTTTTGGCGACATCGAGGTCGAGGCCCGGGGTCGCGATCTTTCGGATATGGAAATTCGGGTGAAGGGGCACCTGGATCCCTCGAACTGGGGGGACCAGCGGATTCAAACCGGAATCCTCTCCGGTTCCTATGCCGGGGGAGTGGCTTCCCTGGAGGCCGTGGAAGTTCGGAGTTCCCTGGGGAACTTTTCCGCCCGGCTTTGGGCCGACGTTCGCGGAGCATGGGATCCGCACCACGCAGGAAAGGCCGGGGTTGATCTTCAGGTCGAACGGGGGGCCCTGGACAAGGTACTCCCCGGGGCCAAGCAGCGGGCCGGAGGGAGCGTGAAGGCCGAAGGCCGGTACTCCCCGGGCAGGTTCCGGGACTGGAAGGATTGGCAGGCAAGGGTCGAGGGGACTCTGAACCTGCCCGATTTCTTTTCCCTCAAAGCTTCGGGAACCTATGAAAACGCCCTGCTCCGGTTCGACTATGAACTGGAAGCCCCCGAAATCGGGAAGGTGTCCGCGTTGGTTCCGTCCTGGGAGGGCAAGGGGCGGATTTCGTCCCGGGGGAGCTTTCGGGGAACCTGGCCGGACCTGGTGTGGGAAGGTTCCGTGAGTTCCCCGCGCCTGGAATATGGTCCCCTGGTTGCGGACCAGGTGGCCGTGAACGGGAAGGGGAAGGTCCTCGGCAGGGACGGACACCGGAAGGCCGCCCTCAAAGCGAGGGGCTGGTCCCTGCATGGAAACAAGATGGGGGCCGTTCAAGCGGACCTCGAACAGCAGGACGGATCCTGCCGGTTTGAAATCAAGGGGGAGCAGCTCTGGCAAGGCACCAGCGCAAGGCTGGCGGGGTTGCTCGAAAACCTTTGGCTCCCCACCCGGACCCTTGTCCTCAAACCGAGCCGGGTGAACTGGAAAGATCAAGCGGGGTCCGTGGAAGGCAGGATCGAGTTTTCCGGCGACCGCATCCAGATCCACTCCCTCACCATCCAGCAGAACCGCCAGAAGATACAACTTACCGGGGCTTTTGCGCCGGATGCCCGGGCGGACCTGACCCTCAACCTGGATTCCGTACAGGTGGCGCCCTGGTTGCGGTTTCTGGACAAGAACCCCGTCGAGGCCGGGAGCCTCGGGGGACAAATCCGGCTCACGGGACGGGTGGAACAGCCCGAGGCGACGCTGAATCTGCAGATCACCAACGTGACCTTGAACCCTGAGGTCTTTCGAGACAAGTCTTCCGGGGAGGCGTTGAACCGGGGCACAGGCCGCGATACCCGAGGCCAGGGCTCCCAAACCGTTGAAAAGATCCTGGTGACGGGAAATTTCTCACGG
>JARKQW010000451.1 GCA_029974695.1 Syntrophobacteraceae bacterium
CCCAGACCGTCTATCACTGCCTGAAGACGGAAGTGCCCTTGATGGTGGAGGCGGGGACGGGTACGGGAAAGACCTGGGCGTATCTCGTTCCCGCCATCCTCACCGGGAAAAAGATTGTCGTTTCCACGGGCACCAAGACCCTCCAGGACCAGATCCTGGATCAGGACATTCCTCTTCTCAAGAAACTTCTTTTTCCACGGCTGCAGGCGGTGTGTCTCAAAGGAAGGGGAAACTACCTCTGCAGGCGCCGCTTTTCCGAGTTTGCGTATCAACCCGCCTTTCACAGCCGGGAAGAAGCCAAGCTCTTCCGACTGTTTCAACAGTGGGCCGGTCGCACCAAGAGCGGGGATCGTGCCGAGATTCCCTGGCTTCCGGACCAGTTCCAGGCCTGGAGCGAGGTTTGTTCCGGCACCGAACACTGCCTGGCATCCCAGTGCGAAGATCAATCCCGGTGCTTCGTTCATCGGCTGCGGATGGAAGCGGCCCAGGCCCAGCTCGTGGTGGTGAACCACCACCTCTTCTTCGCGGACCTCGCCCTGAGAAAGAAGGCCCTGACGGAAGTTCTGCCCGACTACGACGGGGTCGTCTTTGACGAAGCTCATCAACTGGAAGACATCGTGGGCCTGTATTTCGGAGTCCAATTCAGCAGTCGGGGACTGAGGGAGCTCGCCCTGGATTTGGCAAGGGAATGCCGGAAGGTTCTCCCCAAGGGGGAAAAGGTCCGAGACCTCCTGAAGACCGCCCAGCATCTCGAGGCCTTGACCCGGGATTTTCAGCACACCATGCAGGGTTTCGCAGGCTCCGGCGGTCGGTTTCTCTTGGATTCCCCCCGGGTGGGGGAGGGATTTGACCGAGTTTGCGGCAAGGTGGTTCGAGCCCTGGAGCGAATGGGAGAACGGTTGCTTTCCTTTCGGGAAGAAAACCCCGTCTTGGACTCGTTGGATCGCCGGGGAGCCGAAATGGCTCGGGGGATTACTCAGCTGCAAGCCCGGAAGGATGCGTCCCTCATCTACTGGTTCGAAGTGAACCACGGGTCGGTCGTCTGCCACGGGACGCCGGTCGAGGTATCCTCCATCCTGGAAGAGTGCCTGTTTGCTCGCCGATCGGCGGTGGTACTGACCTCGGCAACCCTCACGGTGGGCAGCTCCTTTCAGTACCTGAGGGAGTCTTTGGGTTTGCCTTCCGAAACCCGGGAACTGTCCGCTCCCTCCCCCTTCGTCTATGAGGATCAGGCCGTTCTCTACATTCCCCCGGATTTTCCTTCTCCTACGGATCCGACCTTTTGCCGGTGCCTGGCCGAACAGGCCCTCCTCATTTTCCGCAAAACCCGGGGCAGGGGACTTTTTCTTTTCACCAGCTATCGCAATCTCCACCAGGTCCATGAGCTTCTCAAAGACCGGCTTCCCTATCCCATCCTGGTGCAGGGCCAGAAGCCCAAAAGAGTGCTTCTTGCCGAATTCAAGGAAAGGATCGATTCCGTTCTCATGGCCACCAGCTCTTTCTGGCAGGGGATCGACGTGCCCGGGGAATCCCTAACGTGCCTGCTCATCGACAAGGTCCCCTTCGAGGTCCCCGACGACCCCATCGGTTCCTCGCGAATGAAGCACCTGGAATCCCGGGGGAAGAACGCCTTTTACCAGTACCA
>JARKQW010000456.1 GCA_029974695.1 Syntrophobacteraceae bacterium
CCCCTCTTCCTAGTTGACAACTTCACCGCCATCCTGCATAGTTTGCCCCCTCTGGGACTCACGGAAAAAGCGTTTCCATCCAATATTCAGCATCAGTACGGCACAAGGACCGCCAGGCGGAACCAACCCCTTCTCCCGAGAGCCTCTTTCCGTTTTTGCCTTGGGGAGCGGGAACTCCAGGGTTCCGGGAGGGTTTTGATTTCGTTCCCGGGTGCGACTCAAACGCCTTGATGCGGAGGCAACGGGAACCCGTGGAAGTTCCTTGGATCCATCCGCGCCCGATTCTGCACTCCCAACCCACAAACCGGTGGTTCGGACGGAGCGCGCGGCGTGAATCAATCCCCGGTGCAAGCCCAGACATTTTCGGACCCGGTCCGGGAGTTCAATCTTCTTGGGGCCCGGGGGTGCCGACAGCGGGTCGTGGGCTTCCCCCTCAGCGCCGTGACGCTGGGTCGCCCGGGATCGGCCTCCCGAGGACCGGGATGAAACACAGGGCTCGAGAACCCCGCCGCTCCCCGGGCAGGATGGACGCCCGGGGATAAGCGGGTCATAAAGCATTCCAATATAGGGGAGATTGTAGACATCCGATCCGCAGACGGGCGTTGCGGGGGCGGACCAGGGGCAATATGTTGGAATCCGTCACCGAATGTCGGAAGAGAGAGTACCTCTTCAGGCTAAAAAACCTCATTCTTGGCACGAAAGAATGGAGAAACGGAACCCGACGGCCAAACCCGGATAGGTCGGGTGCTGATGGTAGGGAGCTGGATGAGTCCAACGGTTTTTCGCCACAAGAGTTTTCGGTTTCACTTCTTGTCTCGTGAAGACCACGCATGCACATTCACGTTACCTGTGCCCATGGGGAGGCTCAATTTCGGATCGAACCAGGGATACTGTTGACAAGAAGCTCCGGTTTGACGGAATCCGAACTGCGGCTCTTGCCCAGTGTCATTGAGGAGCAAGTGGATGAAATCAGGAGCGTCCGGCACGCCCATTTGGGACATGGAGGTCACGAACATCTCCAAACACGGCTTTTGAATCCTTCTCCGGGAAGAGGAGGTTTTTCTGCCTTTTGATGACTTCCTGTGGTTCGGGTCCGCGCCGGTTTCCGCCATATTCAGGGTAGAGATGGTGGGACCGGGGCATCCGTATTGGCCGGACCTGGACGTTGATCTGAGCGTGGAGTCCATTAAGCACCCGGAAAGGCATCCTCTTATCTCGAAGTCAATGCCGAACAAGCCGACGAGCAACCAAGTATGAGGATCCCGTAAGAAGTCGTTCTTTTCGGAACGGCACCTAATGAATTCAATCGGTTAGGGTCGAAGAAACGCACTCTTCAGGACTTTTTACTGAACGATCTTCAAGGAGTACACCGTCTGTCCTCACGTGAGGAGAACCTGGCAAGACTGCGCAGTTCCGTGCGGGAGATCCAGCCCGGCCAGAAATTCGAGGTGAAGGACTTTGATCCCCAGGACGCAGAAGGCATCGCCGCCCTGTTTTACGCGGTGTACGGCGAGACCATTCCCGTCGACTCCGTCTATGACCCCGAACACTATATCCAAGCCAATGCCGACCGTCAGATGCACCATATCGTCGGCAGGACGGCATCGGGGGACGTCGTCGGTTTGCACGCCTATTTTCGCAATCCTCCCGGCAAGCACATCATGGAACTGGGTTCCTGGATTGTTTTGCCGTCCTACCGCAATACCAGTCTAGCCCTGCGGCTCGTCCAGCATAGCCTCGGCAATGTTCCCGATTATCTCGGGCTGCATGTGGTCTACACCCAGAACGTCTGCGACCACTTGATCAGCCAAAAGGTGACCGACCGGTTTAAGGCCCGCTCTTGCGCCATCGAGCTGGAAGCCATGCCCTCGCGACCCGATGACGCCCCCGATGGGGCCGGGGGCCGAATTTCCATGATCGACGCCTTTCTTGTGCGGCAAGATATCCCCCATGCCGTGCGTCTTCCCTCGGTTTATGCCGCAGTGCTCGAGGGGATGTACGCATCCCGAGGGCTGCAGCGCGAGTTTGTCGAAGACGACCGGCCCCAAGGCATGTCCCGCAGTTCCGTCGAGTCCATGGACGCCGCCTCGTTGGCCAGGATGACCGTCCAGGCCGTGGGTACGGACATCGCTGAACACATCGGCCGTTTTGTGCTCGAATCTCCGGACAGGCATATCCACCAGGTCGTCCTGCCCCTGTGGCAGCCCGGCGTATCCGTGGCCGTCCGGGCGGCTCGATCAGTCGGGTTTTTTCTGGGCGGCCTGCTCCCCCTATGGGACGACCGGGACATGCTGCTCATGCAGAAGCTGCGAACCGAGCCGGATTACTCGAAGGTCCAGCTCTACACCCAGGAAGCCAAGGAGCTCCTGGACCTGATCGCCGCGGACCGGGAGTCCCTTGCGACCTGAAAAGACCGATAGAGCCGACGAGCAACCACCTTTTGTTTGAATTTCTCATCCTCGAGGGCGCTCAGGCCGCAGTAAGCCGGCCGACCGTCCTCAAGAAACGGGAGGGTTGCCGGAAAGCATTCCAAAATTTCCACATCCAAACCGTCGCCTCCTCCACGGTGAAAGACATCGATCGTCTGCTCGGCGACCCCGACATTGTCCGCAACCGCCTCAAAATCCAGCCCGCCGGGAGCGGTGTTGGGCGGGGAATGACCGTCAGGGGCCGCTCGGGTTAGCGGTTAAATACGGACGGTTTCTCTTTCCGGTTCACAGCTCCGTTGAATCCTTGAAGCGGCTTCGAAGGAGGGTTCGCCGGAGCGGGGGGCAGGAGCGGTGTTTCACGCCGGACCGATTCCCGTGCCGGCCGGAGGAAGCGGGCGGGTCTTCGATGCGCGCAAAAGGATCTCCCGGGACTTGGGGCCGCAGTTGAACAGGAGATCCAGGACGGACAGGTTGGGGATGAAATCGCCCCAGAGCTGGGGGTAGACGGGGGAGGGGGGCTGGAAGGACTCGAGGACGATTCCCGCTTTCTCGAACAGGGATGTGTCCAGGTACTTGGCGGCGC
>JARKQW010000468.1 GCA_029974695.1 Syntrophobacteraceae bacterium
GCCGTCACCTACGAAGGCCAGGCCGCCATCGAGCTCGAGCAGGCCGTCGTGCCCGAAGACGGCGCCTATTCGGGCCGGATCCAAACCGTAGGGGACAAGAAGATCCTGGAGTCCCTGCCCATGATCGCCGAGGTGATCCAAGACTTGAGATCCGGGGTTTCCCGGGGCCGGATCTCCGCCCGGTTCCACAACGGGCTGGCCCACCTGCTCGCCCAAGCCGCTCAAATCCTGGCCGAGGAAAACGGGCTCGATCGAGTGGCCCTGAGCGGAGGGGTCTTTCAGAATGCAACCCTGCTGGAACGCCTGGTGGGAAATCTCACCCGCCGGGGCCTCCAAGTCTTTGCCCACGAGCAAGTCCCCTCCAACGACGCCTGCATTGCCCTGGGCCAGGCCTACATCGGGACTCGACGACTCCTGGCATCCACCGAACCGTCCAACGGGAGATGAGACGTGAAATACCTGGATGAATATCGCGACCCGGAACTGGCCCGGAATCTCGTGAAAGCCCTTCAGCGAAAAGGTTCTTCCCTGCCCCGGTCCCGGTTCATGGAGATCTGCGGGACGCACACCGTGGCCGTCTTTCGCTCCGGCCTGAGGGACCTTCTGCCGCCTTCCATCGAGCTCGTCAGCGGCCCCGGATGCCCCGTCTGCGTGACCGCCAACGAGGATATCGACCGGGTCATCTGGCTGGCGAAACAGCCCAACGTCATCATCACCACCTTCGGAGACCTCTTGAGGGTTCCCGGCTCTTCCTCCTCCCTCCATGAACAACGGAGCCGGGGAGCCGACGTGCGAATGGTCTATTCCACCTTCGACGCTCTTCAAATCGCTGTGGATCATCCCGACCGCGAGGTGGTGTTCATCGGCATCGGGTTCGAGACCACCGCCCCCACCGTGGCGGCGGCCGTCAAGCAAGCCCACGGCAAAGGGGTCAAGAACTTCTCGGTGCTCTCCGCCCACAAGCTCCTCCCCCCCGCCATGCGCGCGCTCCTGGACACCAAAGACCTGGGTCTCGACGGCTTCCTTTGTCCCGGTCACGTCAGCACCGTCATCGGCGCAGGCGCCTACGAGGAAATCGTGAACAACTACCGGGTGCCCTGCGTGGTAACCGGTTTCGAACCCCTGGATCTTCTCCAGGGGATCACCATGCTGGCGGACCTGGTGGAACGGGGGGAGCCCCGGGTGTTGAACCAGTACCGGCGGGCCGTAACCTGGGACGGCAATCCTTCGGCCCGGCGGCTCATGGCAGAGATCTTCGAACCCTGCGACGCCCCGTGGCGAGGGTTGGGAACCATTCCTTCCAGCGGGTTGGGATGGCGTTCCGGCTGGGAGCAATACGACGCCGCCCGCCGCTTTTCCATGCCCGCCATCGAGGTGAAGGAACACCCGGGATGTCGGTGCGGGGAGGTCCTTCGAGGGAAATTGATCCCTCCCGACTGCGGCCTCTTCCGAAAAGTCTGCAACCCCCAATCCCCTCACGGGCCCTGCATGGTTTCCAGCGAGGGCACTTGCGGAGCCTACTTCCGGTATCACCCGACCGCCGAGGAGTGAGGGACGACGGCACCCAAAAGGAAAGGACCCCCCGAGTCGAACGATTTGGCCGGCACCAATCCCGCTTCGTCTTTCCCGCCCAGGCGGGGACCCATAAAGAGCGTGCCCATCCTCCGGATGGCCGCCTTGGCGGGCATTACGGGCCAAGGCTATGAAAATCGCTCAAATGAGGGATCCGTCATTGGCAGAAGCTGGAGGAATCCGTGGAATCGAAAACCATACAGTTGGATCAAGGCAGCGGGGGGCGCGCCACCCACGAACTGGTGCGGGGTCTCTTCGTTCAGGCCTTTCGCAACGATTTCCTGCTCCAGATGAACGACAGCGCCCTGGTTCCGCCCCCCGGGGGCAGACTGGCCGTCACCACCGACTCGTACGTGGTGGACCCCGTTGTCTTTCCGGGAGGAAACATCGGCAGCCTTGCCGTCCATGGGACCGTGAACGACCTGGCAATGCTCGGCGCCAAACCCCTCTACCTGACCGCGGGCTTTATCCTCGAGGAAGGCCTGCCCCGGGACCTCCTCGAGCTGGTGGTGTTTTCCATGGCCGATGCCGCCCGGGAAGCCGGGGTATCCGTCGTGGCCGGAGACACCAAGGTGGTCCAGCGGGGAAAAGCGGACAAGATCTTCATCAATACCTCGGGGATCGGCGTGGTTCCGGAAGGGATTCGCATCGGCGGACAATACGCCCGCCCCGGGGATGCCGTGATCCTCAACGGCACCATCGGGGACCACGGAATGGCCGTGCTCTGCAAACGAGAAGGGCTGGCCTTCGAAAACGAGATCCTCAGCGACGCCGCGTCCCTATACGGCCTCATCGGCCGGATGATCGAAACCTGCCCGGATATCCATGTGCTTCGAGACCCCACCCGGGGAGGCGTCGCCACCACCCTGAACGAAATCGCCCAGCAGTCCCGCGTGGGAATTCGGCTCTTCGAGGAGGCTCTTCCCGTGCGGGAAGACGTGATCGGCGCCTGCGAAATGCTCGGGCTGGACCCCCTCTACGTGGCCAACGAAGGAAAGGTCCTCGCCTGCGTTCCCCCGGAATCCGCCCGGAAGGTCCTCGAGGTCATGCGCTCCCACCCGCTGGGAACCCGGGCCTGCGTCATCGGAGAAGTGGACTCGTCGGACCCGGGACGCGTGTTTCTCCGAACGCGCATCGGAGGTCATCGCCTGGTGGACATGTTGCGGGGAGAGCAACTGCCGCGCATCTGCTGATTCGATCCCGCCCGGGGGCGATGGGCCGGGGGCAAGGGGCCGGGGCCCGGGGCAAGGTTGAAAACCCGCGGCCGGGAATGGGAATGAAATGAAGTTGGACGGTACGGCGGTTTCTCTTGGGATTTTGGGGTACCGGGATTTTTCCGGGAGCGGGTTGAAGCGATATGTGGATTGAACGATTGGGGAAGACTCGGGGTTCCGGCTTGACCTGCTCGGTTTGCGGGGAAACCGTCCCGGGAATGGGTGGAGGCCTGAAGGTCTGCCCCCGGTGCATCCGCGGGCGATGGGAAGAGGCGCGGCCGATTCTCGAGGCCGTCCACGCCGAATCCAGGAACGCCTTTCGCCTTCCCGTTCGCCCCCCTCAAAACCCCCAGGGCCTGCAATGCTCCATTTGCCTCCATCAATGCCGCATGGGACCGGGGGAGACCGGGTATTGCGGGGTTCGGGACGGCTCCCGGCAAGCGTTTCGCCACAACGGGCGAACCCGGGCCCTGGTCTCCTACTATTACGATCCTCTGCCCACCAACTGCGTGGCCGATTGGGTTTGCCCGGGGGGAACCGGCGCGGGGTATCCCCAGTGTGCCAACGATCCGGGTCCCGAGGTGGGGTTTTACAACCTGGCGGTTTTCTTCGAGGCCTGCAATTTCAACTGCCTTTTCTGCCAGAACTGGACCTTCAAGAAGGCCTACGGATCCCGGCCCAACTGGCATCAGGTCCGGGACCTCACCCAGGCCGTGAACGGCAAAACCAGCTGCATCTGCTACTTCGGGGGCGACCCCACCACCCAGGTCCCCTACGCGTTACGCATGTCCGAAGAGGCCCGGAGGGAACATCCCCGCCGGATCCTGCGGATTTGCTGGGAAACCAACGGCAGCGTCCACCCGGCTTGGCTCAAACGAATGGCCCGACAATCCCTGGAAAGCGGCGGTTGCGTCAAGGTGGACCTCAAGGCCTGGGATTCGAGGATCCATCAGGCACTCTGCGGCTGCGACAACCGCCGGGTGATCGAGAACTTCGCCCGGCTCGCCCGATGGATTCCCCACAGACCCAATCCCCCCTTCCTCATTGCCAGCACTCTTCTGGTGCCCGGCTACGTGGAGGAGGACGAAGTGAGAGGAATCGCCTCTTTCATCGCGGGACTGGACCGGGACATCCCGTACACCCTCCTGGCTTTCGCTCCCCAGTTTCGGATGAACGACTTTCCCACCACATCCCGGGATCATGCGGAATCCTGCCTGGAAGCGGCCCGCAGCGCAGGCCTCAGGCGGGTCCGCATCGGAAACACCCACCTGCTGCGCTGAGCGAAGAAGGGCTCTCACCGGGTCCCCTGTAAGGCCGGCTCTTTTCTTTCGGGAACGGAGCGCCAGGGGGCAAACCGGGGCAGGAGAAGAATTCCCGGAAGCGCTCCCAGCACGCTCACGGCATAGAACATCGGCCACCCCAGGGAGTTCACCATGAACCCCGTGGGGACCCCCGCCACCACGCGGGTCACCGCCATGAAGCTGGTGAGCAGGGCATATTGAGTGGCCGTGAACCGCTTGTCGCAAAGACTCATCATGAAGGCGATGAAAGCCGCCGTCCCCATGCCGCCGCAGAGGTTCTCGACGGCGACGGCCCCCACCATGATGGGATAGTTCGTCCCGGCCACGGCCAGGGCCGTGAAGGTGAGATTGGACCCGGCCTGAAGAAAGGCGAAAATCCACAAGGACCGGTGGATTCCCAACTTCGAGATGATCCCCCCGCCCGCCAACGTGCCCACAATGGTGGTGATGAGCCCCAGGGCCTTGTTGGCCATTCCCACGTCCGTGCGGCTGAATCCCATGTCCAGGAGAAACGGGGTGGTCATGGCTCCGGCGATGGCGTCCCCCAGTTTGTAGAGCATGATGAAAAGGAGCATTTCCACCGCCCGGGAGCGGTGAAAATAGGTAACCAGCGGCTCCCACACCGCTTCCCGGAGACTCCGGGGGGCAACGACCTTCTCTTCGGGCTCGGGAGCTCCCAGGGTGAAAAACAGGCCCCCCCCCATGAGGACCGCCATGAGAATGTACACGTGACTCCAGGAAAGGTGATCCGACAAAATGAGGGCCAGGGCTCCCGATACCAGGAGGGCCAGCCGATACCCGACCACCGTCGTGGCCGCTCCCGCGCCCAGTTCTCCTTCCCGCAACACGTCGGCGCGATAGGCGTCGATGACGATGTCCTGGCTGGCGCTGAGAAAGGCCACGGTCAACGCCAGGAACGCCACCAGCCACGGCATCGAGGCCGGGGAGGAAAAACTCAGGCCCACGAGGCCCAGGGCCAGCAAGACCTGGGCCAGGCCGATCCACCCGCGTCTTCTCCCCAGGAAAGGAAGGGTGAATCGATCCATGACGGGAGCCCATAGGACCTTGAGGGTGTACGGGAGCCCCACCAGGGAAAAGATGCCGATGACGCGCAGGTCCACCTTTTCGACGGTCATCCAGGCCTGGAGGGTCGAGCCCGTCAGGGCCAGGGGCAGCCCCGAGGAAAACCCCAGGCCCAACAGCATCAGGACCCTGCGATTGCCGTATACCCTCAACCACTCGATCATCGGTTTCTTTCCGACCCTTTTCTCCGAGGTCCCCTTTTTCCCCGGGAGGTCTGCCGGTCATAGTTGAAGAGGCTGTGAGGTCCCGTAGCCCTCGCCCTTCGGAAGTCTTCCCAGACCCGGGTGAGGGTATGGGCCTCGGGGTTCGGACCGTCGCTGAGATCCACCAGGAAGCGGGAAAACCCGTTTGCCCGAAGGAAGGGGACCTGGGCAAGCCAGTTCACCGGTCGGTCCGCGTAAAGAAACGAGGTTCCCCGAGGGTCCGTTCGAAAGAAAAGGGGCTCCGCCCGGGGGGTCAAAAGAGGTCGTTCCGTGTCCAGCTTGGGGAGCAACCGGGAGGAAAACAGGGGGGGCCACGAATAGACGGGGACGATCATTCGAACCCGGGGGCCATGAGCACCCAGGTGCAACAACTCTTCCCGAGTGATCTCCGGAGAGAGGACACAGGCGCCGCACCCGTTTTCCAGCAGGGCGGCCAGGGCGGCCCCGTTCTTCACGTTCAGGCGGCTCCCGGCCACAAGCCGGACGTGTTCCCGCCCCGCAAAGAGATCCAGGTGTCCCCAATTGTTCCATTCCCAGGTCTGGTAGTCTCTTGCCCGGTACCAGGCCACGGCCGCCCGGGTATACTCCAGGTCGGACTCCCACAGGAGGGGCGGGAGCGACCAGACAAACCGGCGCTTCTGTTGCGCTGAAAGCTTCCTTTTGGCCAGCTGTTCGAGATTGGACCGGGTTGCGGGCAAAACCACCCGTACGTTCTCTATCTGGAAGGCGGCACCCAAGTCCCGGAGGGAGGCGATCTTGAGAAAGACGACCTCACGGGTTGTTCCTCGTTGTTCCTCCCCTTGCCCCTGATCGAGCTCTTCGAGGGCATCCCGGGAACGAGGAAATTTTCGTCGGAACCGCGCCGATTCCCGGCCTTCCGATCGAATCCGTTGCCACAGGGATGCCGGAGGGGGACCCTGGGAACCGATGCGAAAAAGCCGCTCCCCGGGTGCAAAATGCCCCTGCACCTCGAGGTGCACCCGTTCTCCCGCCTCGCCCCGGACGAGTTCTTCTCCCCGCTCCCCCCGCATGCGGATCACCGTGAAAGCTTCCTTCTCCTCGCCCCGGCTCGAGTCCGGCCGAAGGCGGTCCCCCGTTCGGATCTCATGCCTCAGGAGCACGGTGACGGCACCGGCAGTAACGGAGGAAACCGTGCCCACCCACAAACCGCTCGATCCCCCACGATGGGGTGTCAGGACGTCCCGCCCCCGCGAATCCTCGAGAAACCCCGTGGTCAGGCGTCGAGACGGGGCCAGGGACAGCATGGCCCGAGCTTCCCCCAAGGCCTCCTTCTCCCGTTCCGGGGAGGCGTCCAGGACGATTCGATAAGCCCGAACCACCCGGCCGATGTAGTCGGCGGACTTGAGTCTGCCCTCGATCTTCAGGGCGGAAAGCTTCATGCCCTTGATGCGGGACAAGAGAGGCAGGGCACACAGGTCGTTGCACGAAAGAAAAAACCCTTCCTTGCGCCCCTGGCGAAACCGGAGGCGGCAAGGTTGAACGCAGCGCCCCTCGAGGCCGCTGCGCCCCCCTCGAAAGCTGCTGGCCAGGCAGAGCCCCGAGTAGGAATAGCAGAGGGCTCCGTGCACGAAGATTTCCAGCTCTACGGACGTGTTGGCCGTGATCCCCTCGATCTCTTCGAGGGTCAGTTCACGAGCCAGCACCACCCGTTGGAACCCCATGCGCTGCAGCTGATTTGCCCCGGCACTGTTGTGAATCGTCATGAGGGTGCTGGCGTGAAGCTTCAGATCCGGAAAGTACCTGCGGACAAAATGAACCACGGCCGGGTCCTGGACGATGATCCCGTCGGGCTTGAGGTCGGAGAGGGCCTGGAGCTGATCCAGAACCTTGGGGAGATCCGAAGACCCCAACAGGCTGTTGAGAGCCACGTAGATGCGGACCTGCTTCCCATGGGCGTAGGGAAGCAGCACGGCCAGTTCCTCTACGGTGAAATTGGCTGCGGAAGCCCGGGCACTGTATTCTTTCAACCCCAGGTAGACGGCGTCGGCCCCGTTTTCGACGGCGGCAACCAAGCCTTCAACGCCCCCGGCGGGTGCCAGCAATTCAGGAAGAGGATTCATGAGAGCCGAAAACCCTCTGATAAATGGTATCCACGTGCTGGAGGTGATGCTTCAGGTCGAATAGGCCATCCATGATTCCGGCCGGAAGAAGGGCCATGACCTCCGCGTCTTCCCTGAGGCGTTCTTGGAGGGTTCCTCCCTGGTTCCAAACCTTCATGGCGTTGCGCTGGACCAGTCGATAGGCTTCTTCCCGGGAAATCCCTCTTCCCGTCAGGGCAAGCATCACCTGCTGGGAATAGAAGAGCCCGCCGGTGAGATCGAGGTTTTTGCGCATGTTTTCGGGATACACCACCAGGTTTTCCAGGACCCGGGTCAACCGGTTGAGCATGTAATCCAGGAGAATGGTGGAATCCGGGCAAATGATCCGTTCCACCGAGGAATGGCTGATGTCCCGCTCATGCCAGAGAGCGACGTTTTCCATGGCCGCAAGAGCGTTTCCCCGGAGGACCCGGGCGAGGCCGGACAGGTTTTCCGAAGCGATGGGATTCCTCTTGTGGGGCATGGCCGAAGACCCCTTTTGGCCTTCCCGGAAGAATTCCTCGGCTTCCCGCACCTCGGTTCGCTGCAAATGCCGGATCTCCAAGGCAATTTTTTCCACCGTGCACCCTACGATGGCGACGGTTGCGAAAAACTCCGCATACCGATCCCGTTGGATCACCTGGGTGCTCACGGGGGCGGGCATCAATCCCAGCTTCTTGCACACCTTCTCTTCGACCCGGGGTTCGATGTTGGCGAAGGTCCCCACGGCACCGGAGATCTTTCCCACCCGCACGGATTCCCGGGCATGGGCCAGCCGGTCCCGATTTCTCGTCATTTCCGCAAACCACAGGGCGAACTTGATGCCGAAAGTGGTGGGTTCCGCGTGGATTCCATGGGAGCGGCCGATCATGACCAGGTCCTTCCACTCGAAAGCCTTTGCCTTGAGCACTTCCAGGAGCCGATCCAGGTCCGCGAGGAGGAGGTCCGCCGCTTCGGTCAGGAGCAGGGCGTTGGCGGTATCCAGGACGTCCGAAGAGGTGAGCCCCTGGTGAATGAACCGGGACGCGGGTCCCACATGTTCCGCCACGCTGGTCAGGAACGCGATGACGTCATGATGGGTCGTCTGCTCGATCTCATCGATCCTCTTGACATCGAAGCCTGCGCGGTTCTTGATCTCCTTCAGGTCCTGGGCGGGAACCCGTCCCTCCTCGGCCAGGACCTCGCAGACGGCGATTTCCACATCCAGCCACCTGCGATACTTGTTTTCCAGGGTCCAGATTCGCCCCATTTCCGGGCGGGTGTATCGCTCGATCATTGTCCTATCCTCCCCTCTCTTCTCGGGACCCTCCGGGCTTCCATCCCGGAAACCGGATCTCCGTCCCGGCGTTTGCCTTTCTATAATCCACTCCCCCCCTCGAGGAAAGGCATTTTCGGGGAAACGGCGAGGATTGCCCGGGGCTTCGAGGCTGAGGGTCACCGGCTTCCAACCCCGGCTGTCGGCCGGGAGAAATGCGGGTGGGGCCGTTTCAGGCCCGTGGGGTCCAATCCGTCACCAGGGCCCGGTAGGCCCGGGCGCCCGATTCCAGACATGGTTCGTACCCCCCTCCGGGAAAGGTCCATGCCGACGCGAAGTAGAGCCCCTTGAGGGGGGTTCGATTGTCCAGACGGGTCATGAAGGAGTTGCTCAGGGTCTGCTCGTAGCCGTAGACGGCCCCCTCGGGGTTCCTGGTGTAGCGAAGATTGGTGAGGGGGGTGGAGGCTTCCATGACCTCGATCATGGATGTCAGCCCGGGAATGACCCTGCGCTCCGTTTCCTCGACGAGCACCCGGGCGATGCGCTCCTTTTCCTTCCGGTAGGCATCCTTGCGTCCGGCAAAATAGTCGGCCTCGAACCGGCGCCAGGGTTCGTAGGCACAGGACATGAGGATGGACACCGTGGAGGTGCCGGGCCGGGAATACCCCGGGTAGCAATTGTCGTAGAGGGTCACGGCCAGGGACCCGGCGGCGGGATCGCACACCAGGGACGCCCGAAAGGCCCTCTCGGGATCGTAGTCCCGGAGCACGAACACCTCGTAGCCCTTGACCCTGTCTCGAATCTCACCGTTGAGCCCCAGCCAGACGCAGAAGGTCGAAAGGGACGGCCGATAGCCCTCGAGCTTCCGAAGATAATCCCCGGGCAAGGCGCCCGAGGGAAGCATCTTGACCGTCGAGGGCACGCCGGCGTTGGATATGACGGCCCCGGCGGGCAGCAGCGTGCCGCCCTCGAGGCGAACCCCGGCAATTTTCCCGCCCCTCATCTCGATTCCCACGGCTTCCGTCTCGAGGAGCACCTTGCCGCCCGCCGTCTCGACGGCTTCGAGAAGGGCGTCGCTCAGATCCTGGGAACGCCGCTTGATGTAGTGGGCCCCGAAGCGCAGGAACGATCCCGTGGCAACGGTGTAGAGGAAGCCGGAAAGCCGGGAAGGCGGCAGCCCGTAATAGCCCCAGTAGGCGGACCGCAGTCCCCTCAGTTGAGGGTCTCGACCCGGGGCGTCCAACACCTCGGCCCGGGTCTTGTTTCGAAGGGCCCACATGCGCGTGTGG
>JARKQW010000498.1 GCA_029974695.1 Syntrophobacteraceae bacterium
ATTTGCCCAACACTCCCCAGTTCGTCGTCGCCTATTTGGGGGCCCAACTCGTGGGGGGAGTGCCCGTAACCGTGTCCCCCATTCACACTCCCTCGGAGCTGCGCTACATGCTCGACGATTCGGGTGCCGAGACCATCGTCTGCATGGACGTCAATTATCGGTACGTGAGGGAGGCCTTCCCCGGGAGCCCTTTGCGAAGGATCGTCGTCACAACCTACGTGGACCTGCTGCCCCGGTACAAGAAGGTGTTGGGTTTCCTCTTGGACAAAGTCCCCCGGGGGAGATTCGAAAGGAGGGATGACGTCCACCGATTCGCAACTCTTTTGGGACATTCCCCTCCCCGGCCTCCCCGGGTGGACGTGGATTCCGCCCGGCAGCTCTGCGGCATCGTCTATACCGGCGGCACCACGGGATTTCCCAAGGGCTGTGCTTTCACCCACGCGGGCATGGTCTCCTTTGTGGACGAGATCCAACAGGTCGGAGAGGGCCACATCGGCCGGGGTCGAGACACGATGGTCCTGGCGAACCCGTTGTTCCACCAGTTGGCCCAGGGCATGCTCCTGGGAATGGTTTTGAACCGGGGAAACACCGCCGTCCTGATGCCCATCCCCGAGACGGACGCCATCCTGGACGCCGTCGCCAGGCACCGGGCCGCCTTGTTGGTCGCATCCCCGACCCTGTATCGCAGAATCCTCGAGAACGAGCGCCTCGATCAGTACTCTCTGGACTCCTTGCGGTTCTGCTGGAGCGGGGGCGAGATGCTTCCGGCAGAGGTTTTCAACCGCTGGAAGAAGACCGTCGGCCGACCTGTTTACCAGGTTTACGGCTCGGCCGAAGTGGGTTTCATCGCCATGAGTCCCCTCGATCGCGAACCCTCTCCGACCAGGGTGGGAAGACCCCTGCCCTCCCGGAAGACGCGGGTGGCGGACCCGGAGACCCTCCGACCGGTCCCCCGGGGGGAGCCGGGAGAGCTGTGGGTGACCTCGGAATTCATCTCCAAGGAATACTGGAACAAGCCCGACGAAACCCGAAAGGCCTACGTCGAGGTGGACGGGGAGATCTGGTACCGAACCAACGACATCGTCTTCGTCGATGAGAACGGGGAACTCGGGTACGTGGACCGTCGGGCGGATATCATTCAACACCGGGGCTTTCGGGTCTCCTGTTCCGAAATCGAGGCCGTCCTCCAGGCTCACCCCTCGGTCGTGGGTTCCTGCGTGGTGGGGGTCCCCGATGCGAAGCTGGGGGAACGGATCAAGGCCATTGTGGTTCTAAAGGAGGTCGCGCGGGGCGTTGGGGGACCCGAACTCATCGGGTGGTGCCGGGATCGCCTGGGTCCTCACAAGGTCCCCCAGTATGTCGAATTCCGGGACATGCTCCCCCGATCCCGGGTTGGAAAACTCCTGAGACGCGAAATCCGGGACGAGGAACGACGAAAGGTCGTTCCAAAGAAAACCGAGCCCTCGTGAACCGTTTCGCGGTCTTCGTGTGCTTCGTGGTCTTCGGAGGGAGAAACCCTGGGCGGGCGCCCGCCGAAGAGACCGGAAACCCGGGGGAGGGTTCTCCTTGCGGGCTTTCCACGGCGTGAGCACAGTCTTCCGTGGTTTCGCGGATCTTTTCTCGAGGAGCTCTCCCAGTCCGGCGACTGCTCATGCACGTTCCACATTGGCCTTGACGATTCGGCCGCCTCTTGCTACCAATGGAACCCGTCCCGTCGATCTTTTCACAGTCACTCACCCTCCCGCGGGAGAAAAGCCTGTGACCCCCGAGAAATCCCATGATTTCTTCCAGGTTCTGCAGCATCACGGGCCCGATCGAGGAGAAAAGACGGCCGTCCTGTGCGAGGGAACGGAGGTGTCTTACGCCCTCCTGAACGACCATATCGGCCGGTTCGGCAATCTTCTGAAAGACCGGGGCGTCCGACCCGGGGAACGAGTGCTCATCGCTTTGCCGGATTGCCCCGATGCTTTCTATGCCTTCCTGGGAAGCATGCAATGCGGCGCCCTGCCCGTTCTCGTGAACCCCGATCTGCCCCGAGGCGACTTTGAATTCATCCGCGAAGACTCCCGGGCTTCGGTCCTGGTCACCGTCGGGGACGGCCCGGCGGCAGAGGCCTGGACCTCCCCCCTCGAACGGCGCATCCTCGTCGACGACCCGGGATACCCGACCCTCTTCGCCAATGCGTCGCCGGTGCTTGAGGTCGTCCCCCATTCCCCGGACGAAGCGGCGTTCCTGTTCTACACCACCGGAAGGAACGGCGATCTCCGAGGAGTGCCCCATCGCCGGGGCGACATGGCATTCAGCGCCGAAAATTATGCCGGGGGCGTTTTGAACCTGTGCCAAAGCGATGTGGTCTTTTCGACGAGCAAGCTGTTCCTCAGCTACGGCATGGGAAACAGCCTGGTCTTTCCGCTCTACTTCGGCGCCACGGCGGTCCTTCTGCCCTCACGGCCCATAACGCCGGATCATGTTTTCGCCGTCATCGCCCGGTCGAGACCCACCGTCCTCTTTGCCGTGCCGACACTCTACGGCATGATGCTGAAAACCCTGGACGAAGGGGTTCGTCTCGATTCCCTTCGCCTGTGCGTTTCAGCCGGAGAATCCCTGCCCGCGGCACCGTGACTGGAAAGAGGCGACCGGGCTGGAAATCCTTGAGGGCATCGGTTCCATGGAAACCCTGCACATCTTCATCTCCAATCGCCCCGGCCATAGCCGGCCCGGCACTTCCGGCGTCCCGGTGCCTTCCTACCGGGTGCGCATTGTCGGGGAAGACGGCTTGCCGGTCCCTTCCGGGCAGCCCGGCTCTCTGCAGGTGAAAGGAGGAAGCATCGCTCCCTTTTACTGGAACAGGCCGGAGTTGACCGCAGAGACCATGCTCGAGGGCGGCTGGCTCAAGACCGGGGACATCTTCACCGAAGAGGACGGTTTCTATACCTATCGGGGACGCTCCGACGACCTCTTCAAATCCGGGGGAAACTGGGTTTCCCCCGTTAAGGTGGCGAGCATTCTCCGGGAGCATCCCCGGGTCCGGGATTGCCGGGTAACTTCCCGGAAACTGGAAGGTCTGTTGAAACCCATCGCCCATGTGGTACTGAATCCCGGCCCGGAAGGCACCCCGGAGCTGGCCCGGGATCTTCGCTCTCATGTGCTAAAGAGGCTTCCCAAGCACATGTGTCCGGTGCAATTCAATTTTTGTGAGGAAATCCCCGGCAAGCGTCCGGAGGATGCCCGACCCCCAAGTCCCGTCGCGGACAGGACCCCGAGTTCGCCGGGGTGACGGCAAGTCCACCGCAATCGGTCGGGGTCGAGGAAAGAGTGAGGGGCCTGTTTGCCGGTTGGATCCCGGTGCACAGGATCGCCTGTGGAGGAAAGGACCCGTGTGTGTATGAACCACCAGAGAGGAGAGCATCATGGCGGTCGGCGCGGAAGAGATCATCGGCTTGATGAAGGAAGTGGGGATTGACGACCAGATCATCAAAGACTTGAAGTACGACGTACCCCTGTTCTCCCAGGGGATTGATTCCATCGATCTGCCGGCCGTGGCCGCCGCAGCCGAGAAGAAGTACGGCGTGAACCTGTCGGATGCCGACGTATCGGTGCTCAAGACGATCAACGGCTTCGCGGCTTTCTTAAACGGGAAGATGAAGTAGATCGGAGTTAGGACCCGGCCCGTTGCCGGTCGGAGCAAACGATGTCCCGGATCTTTTTTGCCTTTTCCGAGTGCAGCTTGATGGCGGCAAAGTCGGGGACGGTTCCGAGCTTCTGCATCAGGAGGCCGTCTGCGTCAAACCATCGGGGTACATAGCCTCCGAGGAAGTACCCTCTTTCTCGGAGGCACTCGACCGCCCGCCCCGCCCAGGGTTCTGCCAGGTTGAGAAAATACTGGAATATCCGGGTCCCGTTCATCGCCCCTTGTTCCTCGAGGTGGTCGACCCGCCCGGGGAAATCCCATCCGGCGGAAAGAACGGTGAAGCGCCCCACTCCCGCATCCGGGAAGAAACGAACGGAGATGTGACTTTCCGTGTCCCGGGGAATTTCTTCCCGGGAAGACGTTAGGGTCCGTTCGAGATCCAGGTCTTCCAGGATGAATTCGATTTCCCGGCCATAGACGGGGGGAATGAAGACCTCCCGGGGCCGGTCGTTAAAGGAACGAAACAGGACCACGCAGGAGACCCGGCTCGAGGCGCACTGGGCCTTATCGTAGGCCTCGGCAGGCATCAGATCGATTTCCAGCGCCACGGGTTTCATTCCAATGAGGGCCGATGACTTCTGGGTGGCGGTGATGTGACAAACCGCCTCGCCGAAGATTCCGTCCGGGCGCACCTCCTCCGCCAGCGTCTCCCCGATATACCGGTTGATCTTGTAGGCGGCAAAGGTGGTGCGGTAGCTGGGCAGGACGATTCCCTGACCGATCTCGTAGAGCTTGGGATAAGGGGGGGAGCTGCGGTAGAGGGCCATATGACCCACGATGTCTCCCCGGGGAGTGCGGGCCACCACGGAATACAGATTGCCGTTTCGGTTTTCCTCGATGATTCTCTCGGGAAAGTAATAGGTTTCAACGGGATACCCGGCTCCGTACTCGGAAAAGAACAGGTGGGCGATCCCCCGGGCGTCTTCCGGCCGAAAACGGTCGACGGTGAACTCCTGTCCGGGTTCCACGACAATATCGTAGTCGATTTTCACGGGATTTTTTCGTCTCCCGGTCCAATGGTTTTCCCATGCTTCCTATCGATCATCCCGTGCGTCCCGGGCTTGGGCTTCCTTGGGGAGCTTCTTGAACACCTGGACCCGATGGTTCATGGAATCCGCCACGTACACCCTGCCCCGGCCGTCCACCGCGATGCCTGCCGGAAAGTTGAACTTCCCGGGGTCACTTCCCCCGCCTCCCCACCGGGTGAGGAACTTCCCGTCCGCGGTGTATTTCCGGATGCAATTGGCTTCCGCATCCGACACATAGACCCCGCCCTCGTCGTCCACCGCCACGCCTTCGGGAAGACTCAACTTCGCTCCGCCGCTCCCCTGATTGCCCCACTGGGCGACATACTTCCCACTCGATGTGAACTTCTGGATCCGGCCGTTCAAAGAATCCGCCACGTACACGCTGCCGTTATTGTCCACCGCCACTCCGGTGGGGAGGGCAAACTCTCCCTCGCCCATTCCCATGGTTCCCCAACCGGTGAGATATTCCCCGTCCGATGTGAACTTCTGGACTCTTTGAAGCCAGTTGTCCGTCACGTAGACATTGCCGGCCCTGCCCACCGCGATGCCGTACGGATAGAAGAACTGGCCGGGCTCTCCCCCCATGGTTCCCCACGCGGTGAGGAACTTCCCTTCCGCCGTGAATTTCTGGATGCGGCAGTTCCGGGAATCCACCACGTACACATTCCCGTCCCGGTCCGTCGCCGTGTGACAGGGCACGCGGAACTGTCCGTCTTCCTTCCCCTTGGTTCCCCACTGGGTGAGATACTGCCCGTCCGGGGCGAATTTCTGGACGCGGCGGTTTCCGGAATCGGCCACGTACACGTCGCCGACGGTGTCGAGGGCCACCCCCATGGGCCGTCGAAAATACCCGTCACCACCGGCCCAGCTCTTCCATTGCCCCACGAACTTTCCATCGGATGTGAACTTCTGGATACGATGATTGTCGGTATCCGCCACATACACCGTGCCGTCAGGACCCACCCCTATGCCCGCGGGAACGTTAAAACGCTTCTTTCGATTCCCCCGCTTGCCCCACTTGGCGACAAACTGCCCGTCCGAGGTGAACTTCTGGATTCGGTCGTTGCCGGTATCCGCCACGTACACGTTCCCACCTCGGTCAACGGCGATGCCCAAGGGAGAGTTGAATCGACCCCGGGCAGTGCCGGATGCTCCCCACTTGGCGGCAAACTGCCCGTCCGAGGTGAACTTTTGGATCCGGTCGTTGCCGGCATCCGCCACGTATACACTGCCCCCGAGGCCTACGGTGATGCCGCAGGGGGAGTTGAACTGCCCGTCTTCCGTGCCGGTTTCTCCCCATTGGGTCAAGAACTGCCCGTCCGAGGTGAACTTCTGGATTCGGTCGTTGCCGGTATCCGCCACGTACACGTTCCCATTGGGGTCCGCCGCCATGCCGAAGGGACCGATGAACTGCCCGTCCCCCGTGCCGTATCCTCCCCATTCCTTTAAGAACTGCCCTTCCGGCGTGAACTTCTGGACACGGTGGTTGTCCGTGTCCGCCACGTATACGTTCCCGAGGCCGTCCGTTGCGACGCCTTGAGGATACCGAAAACGCCCGGGAGCACTCCCGTAGCTTCCCCATTCCTTCAAGAACCGCCCATCCCGCGAGAACTTCTGAATGCGATGGTTGTAACAGTCTGCGATATACACGTTCCCGTTGCGGTCCGTTACGACGGCATAAGGGAAACAGAAATACCCGCCCTTTTGCAGGGTCGGCCACAGAAACTCGAAACGGTAATCCTCCGCCAGGGCCGAAGAACAAAGAGGGGACCCGGGAGCAAGGGCATACACCACTGCGGCGCAGAGCACCACGAGGACCTTTTCGAGACCGAGCTTCATGGGATGTCCTCCTTCCGCTGTCGGTGGGAAACCGGAGCCGGAGATCGGCAGTTCCTCATCCTGTGCCGGAAAACGAAGCGAATGCACCGGGCGACGCCCGGGATCAAGGGAAAGCCCTGTCGGGATGGCGGGTCGGGTCAAGACCGGATGCGCCCGTCTCGGACGGCCGTCCGTCTTTCCCGCGGTCTCCTTCCACCGGAACTCGGTCCCGAGGTCCGGTCCCTCCGCACCTTCTCCCCCTCGTGTTGATAACTTCGTGATACCGGACCTTTACCATAAACCGAACGCCTCCGCAATCCGAAGCTTGTCCCCGCCGACGATCCCCCGGGGCGGAAACCCTTCACGAGCTTTGCCCCGGGGGAAGTCCCGTCGCTTTTCCAGACATCGAGCAAAGGGAGCAGGGGAAGCCCCCCGGCAATAGTGGGAATCGATTGATGTCTGCCGACAAGGAACGCAGGGGGCGGGGCTCCCGGATTTATCCGGGGGTACGAAAACAAGCCCTTTTGCGAATGCAGACTTATGCTCAGGCTTGCGAAACGGTATACCGAGCCTCCATCCGTTCGACCACTTTCCGATATTTCTCATGAATCATCGTTCGGTCGAATTCATAAAACTCGGCAAGCATCTTATCCTGCTCCTCCCGGGTGAAATATTCCATGCAGGGATAGAAGAAGTGCTTGTCCTCCTTTTCGATGTGCAGCGGGTAGAACCGGGCGAGCTCCCCGAGAAGGGAGACGACCTCCTGCAGGGTGTCCTCGCCCTCGAGATACCGCTCCTTGGCTTCCACCAGTTTTCCCACGATTTGTCGCGAGGATTTGTGTTCCTCCACCAGCTCGTTCATGGTCCGGGAATGGTCCGGGGACATCGGCTTTTTTGCAAGATCCCGGAACAGGATGTCTTCTTCTTTGCCGTGATGGGTCCGATCCGCATAGGTCCGGATGAAATCCACGGCCATGTCCAGAAAAACCGTGTCCAGCTTGTTGGATTCGTTGATCTTCCTGATTTCGCCTTCAAAAAGACGAAGCATTTTTTCGATGAGCCGGTGCTCCCACATCATCGGGCCAATGGGTTTCATGGCAACGTTTATCCTTTCCCGGTTGTGGTTACGGGTGGTTGAGAGCTCGACAAGGGGGACTTCGCGGTTGGAAGCCCTCGGCTCTCGGCAAATGCAGGCCTCATTGCGCAGGCATGTACCCCGGTACTTAAAGCTCATCCCCAGGTTTGGCAAGACCCATCGTCGGGACCCATCCCGTTCTATTGAAAGATTCCGGTTTTTCACACCACGGATTCCGGCTCTGATGACACTCTACAAAGGATCGGGCAGGGGAACTATCTTGAGACGGCAGACAAGGAACGGAATGATGGCCGATCGAATCCTCATGAAGATCTTCTCGGACGACACCGGACCTTGCTGCTGTTTCAGTACCCGGCGTATTGAACAACTCACGAATGCACACGATCTCGAGATCAAGTGGATCGCATTATCCTTGCGCCCCGAAACGCCGGAAGAGGTCACCCCGGCAGAGCTTTTCGCCGGGAGGGACGTGGATATTCCGTCCAGGTTGAACCGGCTCAAAAAGGCGGCGAGCGACTGCGGCCTCCCCCTGGGAACCCGAGAAAAGACCTACAACACCCGGCGGGCACAGGAAGTGGGCAAATGGGCCGAACCCGGACCAAGGGAGAAGAATTTCACTACGCCGTCTTCAGGGCCTATTTTATCGACGGACTCAACCTTGCCCGGGTCCCGGTTTTGGTGAACCTAGCAGAATCCATCGGCCTCGAGGGAGCCGAAGACGTCCTCGCCCAAGGAACCTTCAATGAATCGGTGGACGAAGAATGGAGATGCTCCCGAGAGTGCGGGATTGCGGCGGTTCCGACCTTTATGGCCAACGGACGCAGGTTGGTCGGCCCTCAGCCTTACCAGGCCCCGGAAAAATCAACCAAAACCGACTGATGCCGATCCGTCATCCCCTTGGATCATTTCCACCCGGACCGAAATCCTGGAAAAGGGATGAACAGACCCCTTCGGCCCCAGTGACGGAAACAAACTCACACCCGTGGTGCCGACAGGGCGGACTCACCGACCGTCGACAGCAGTTCATTCGCTCCCTTAGGAGCCCCGTCCTTCCCGTCAGAATATCGGAAACGCCTTGTCCAGGAGGTAACCCACCCCCAGCAGGACCTGGGTCAGCAGGATAAACGCCACGTTGTGGCCGAGGGCCGCCACCAGTTTGTTCCGATCGTGGTATTCCCTGCTTCCCCGCATCGCTTTCAGGGCGAAGGGCAGGGCCAGAAACGCAATCAGGCAATAGACGGGCATCACCACTTTCCCGGTCATGACGGTTGCCGCCACGCACCCGACGATCCAGACATAGACGGATACCGTCGCGATCCGGTAGAACTTCCCGGCGGCTTCCATGCCGAACACCACGGGGGTCGTCTTCCGCCCACCCTTTCGATCGGCGTCCACGTCGGGAAACTCGTTCAGCAGGAGTAGATTGTGGACCAGGATCCCGCTGGGTACCGAGGCAACCAGGACCACCCAATCGTATCGGCCCGTCTGCACAAAATAGAAACCCAGGACGGGCAGGATCCCCAACCCCAAGCCCGGAGACCACTCCGGCCAATAAGTTCTTAATATCACGGGCGTATACAGAACCATGCACAGAATCGCCACCACCAGGAGCGGAACCAGAAGCCATCCGCTCACGATCACGAAAACGATCCCGATGACCAGGGCTGCCAGGGAGGTGATTACCCCAACCCAGAGGGCCTGCTTCAGGGGGAGTTTTCCCTCGGGGACCAGCCCGCTTCCTCCGCTGAATGGGGTCCGAACGACCTCCAGGTCGATCCCGCTCTTGTAATCGAAATAGTCGTTGATGGCGTTCACGCTACCGTGAGTCAACAGCAGTCCAAAACCGGCCAGTAATGCGTACCCCGGGTTGAAAGAACCGTAGTACCAGGCGATGGAGGTCCCCAGAAAGGTGAGAACGACGGAAAGTAGAAGGAATTGAGGTCTGGTTTCCTTGAACCACAGGATCAGGTTTGTCACGGAATCTCCTCCACCGATCAGCGAAATGGGACCGCATTGGGTCGAGAGGGGATCGACTCCCAGTGCGGATCTCCCGGGTCCACGGCGTGCC